>CAMBWV010000200.1 GCA_945871755.1 uncultured Bacteroidales bacterium | reverse complement strand
CTGCTCGCGCTTGCGGAGTTCGTCGCGCAGGACGGCTGCCAGTTCGAAGCGTTCCTCCTGCGCGGCAGTCTTGAGGGCTTCGCGAAGCAGGCTGTCGCTCATGGCGGCGATGGGTAGCGCCACCTGTCCCTCCTGTTTGCTTTGGCGGGTGAGGGCTTCGTAGTCGGTGGCCAGCACATAGAGGCCCACGTGCATCAGCAGGGAGATGCAGACGGCCATACTTACGGAGGTGGGAACGATGCGGAGGTCGCCCTGCTGGCTCACCCAAAGGCGCGCCGTGGTATGTCCGCGGAAGGGGAGGTCGAGCACGATGCGCTCGACAGTCATATCGAAGGTGGTGGTCAGCGAGCGGAAGAGGGCGGCCGGCGAATAGTCGTGGTGCGTGAGGGCGGCGTAGATTTGTGCGCTGTCCTCTTTGGTGATGAGCACGGGGACTATGCGGCGGTCGGCCTTTTGCTCTAGCATTAGGATATAGGCGGCATCCAATTGGACGCCCTGGGTTACGCCTATTGGGCGTAGGGGGATGTAGGTCTTTTCCATGGCGGCGGGCTTGGCGGGAAGGGGAAGAAGAGGGGCGAAAGGCTCTGCGCCTGAGGCGCAGAGCACAGAGGACGCGGGGCATTGAGGGCGCGGCGGGCACGACGGCGGCGGGCAACGCAGCGCGGCGGGGCGGGCGGCGGGCAGCGCGACGAGGCGGCGACGCGAGGCGGCAGGCCCAGTATTAGACGGGAGCGGCCAGGGCTTCTTGGAGATGGCGGAGGATGCTGGCTTCGTCGTTGGGATGAAACCAGCACGTGGTCTCGTCCTTCTTGAACCAGGTCATTTGTTTTTTGGCATAGACGCGGGTGTTGCGGCGTATCTTCTCTAGGGCGAAATCTAAGGACCATTCGCCATCGAGATACTGGAAGATTTCCTTGTAGCCTACCGTGTTGAGCGAATTGCAATGGCGGAAGGGCAGGACGCGGCGGGCTTCTTCGACGAGGCCTTGGTCGGCCATCTGCGTCACGCGGCGGTTGATACGGTCGAAGAGGTCGGCGCGCTCGCGGCAGAGGCCCACCTTGAGGATGCGGAAGGGGCGTTCCTTCTTGGCTCGTACGCGAAACGAGGTGTAGGTGCGGCCTGTCATATAGCAAATCTCCAGTGCATGGATGACGCGCTTGGTATTGCGAATGTCGCAGGCAGCATAATATTCGGGGTCTAGCAAGCGGAGCTCCTTTTGGAGGGGTTCGAGGCCCTCGGCGGCGTATCGCTGTTTGAGGAGGTTGCGGGTTTCGTCATCAACCGTCGGGATGTCGTCGATACCCTCGCAGACAGCGTCAATATACATCATGCTGCCGCCCGTCATGACGAGGGTGTCGTGCGTCTGAAACTCCTGCGCGAGCACGGCCAAGGCATCCTGCTCATACTGCGCCGCACTGTAATAATCCTCCAAGCTGAGGGTGCCGATGAAGTAATGGGGTACGCGGGCCAGTTGGTCTGCGGTGGGCGCGGCTGTGCCGATGGGCAGGTCGCGGTAGAGTTGCCTGGAGTCGCAACTGAGGATGGGCGAATGAAAACAGTCGGCAAGACGAAGGCTGAGTTCCGTCTTGCCGACCGCTGTAGGACCTAATAGTATGACGAGGGTTTGCACCTTATTCGCTGTATTTAGGAACTAGTACTCTTGACCATCGCTGATTTCGAAGCCCTCGGGGTCGAACTCGTCGCTCATGAAGTCGTTGTCGCCATAGAACTCGCCGCTCTCCTCTTCACTGAAGATGCTTCCCGTGGTGGCAGCGGTGAAGTTCATGTCTAGTTCATCCACCTGCTGGGGTGCTTCGCCACGGCTGCGCGATACGACGGGCGCATCGAGGTGTTCGCCGGGGATGAGTTCCTTGACGTCGAGGTAGAACACGCGGTCGTTGAAGGGGTCGAAGACGTACTGGAACTTCTGTTCCTCGTCCTCGATAAACTCGCTCAACTTCGTGTCGGCCATGACGTAGAGGTCTTCGTCCTCGTGGCTGGACTCGGCCACGTCCTCGCGGGTAATCTGCTGATAGCGCTCCCACTCGTCGTTGCAAACGTAGAAGGAGGTCATCTGGTCGTCGGGGTAGCCGCAGGAATCGAGGATGGCCTTGTTGAGGTCAAGGAAGGTGGCCTCGCTGTCTATCTTAATTTCGCGGAGAAAGCCATCGACTTCTTCGCAAATAAACTTAATACGGTATAACATAGGAATCGGTAATATAGGTATGCCTTACGCGGGACGGATGAAACCGCGCGTGGAGGATTCGATAAACTCAAGGATATAGTCGCGCTCGTGGCAGGCGGGTATTTCCTCGCGGATTTGTGCGATGCTCTCTTTGAGGAGTTTGCCGTTCTGGTAAAGGAGGTTGTAGGTCTTGTGAATCGTGTCGATGGCCTCGCGGGAGAAACCGCGGCGACGCAGTCCGACAAGGTTCAAACCGCAATAGGCCACGGGGTCGCGGGCAGCCATGCAATACGGCGGCACGTCCTGTCCCGTGCGCGTACCTCCGCCCACCATCACATAACTGCCGATGTGGCAGAACTGGTGAACGAGCACGGCGGCACTGATGATGGCACAGTCGTCCACGACCACCTCGCCAGCCAACTTCGTAGCGTTGCCGATGATACAACCATTGCCAATCAGCACATCGTGGGCCACGTGCATACCCTCCATGAGGAGGTTGTTGCTACCGACCACGGTGCGTCCCTTGGCAGCTGTGCCGCGGTTGATGGTCACGTTCTCGCGGATGGTATTATTGTCGCCCACCTCGGCAGTGGTTTCCTCACCGCGGAATTTGAGGTCCTGCGGGATGGCACCGATGACGGCACCTGGGAATACGGTGTTGCCACTGCCCATGCGCGTGCCGCTGAGCAGGGTGACGCTATTCATCAGTGTGTTGTTGTCGCCAATGACAACGTTCTTGTCAATAAAGCAGAAGGGGCCAATCTCGCAGTTTTCGCCGATGACGGCCTCGGGATGGATATGGGCTAAGGGGCTTATCACGTTTCGGATAGGAGTTAGGAGTTAGGAGTTAGGAGTTAGGAGTTCATCTTCATTGAAAGGTACACCTTGGCACTAATACCTAATTACAAATACATAATTACAAATACATAATCAGCGCAGCATCTGGCTGAAGCCTTCTATCAAGACCGCACTATTTATTCTTGACAATCTGTGCGGTGAAGGTGGCCTCCATGACGATGGTCTCGCCCACGAAGGCGAAGCCGTGCATCGAGGAAATGCCGTGGCGGATGGGCGCCAACAGCTCTACGCGGAAGACGAGGGTGTCGCCAGGGACTACCTTGCGGCGGAACTTCACATCGTCAATGCGCAGGAAGTAGGTGCTCCAGCGCTCGGGCTCTTCGACCGAATTGAGGACGAGCAAACCGCCAGCCTGCGCCATAGCTTCAATCTGAAGCACACCAGGCATCACGGGTTCCTGCGGGAAGTGTCCCTGGAAGAACTCTTCGTTGGCGGTGACGTTCTTGACGGCCACAATATAGTTGCTACCCGTCTCGACCACTTTGTCCACGAGTTGCATGGGGTAGCGGTGCGGCAGGAGTTGGCGGATGCGATTGA
>CAMBWV010000199.1 GCA_945871755.1 uncultured Bacteroidales bacterium | reverse complement strand
CGTGAAAGTACCGCACCTTGCTTGCAAGGTGTGAGTAAGGTGTTTGTTCTCATTGATTATTGGTAGGTTCCTATATATAATATGGCGTACGCTTCACTCAAAATAAAACGTGAGGACAAACATCGACATGGTGGCACGGTCTAGGCTCTCGGTATAGATGAGCTGCGAAGGGTCGGTGAGGTCCGTGCGCTTCTTGTCGAGGATATTGCCGAGGCCCAGGCAGAACTTGAGTTCGGGGATAAACTTGAAGAAGGGCATATAGAGGTCGCAGCCCATGCCAAACTCCAACATCATATTAAACGGCTTGGTGCGCACTTTGGTGTGCTTGCCCGCCATGAGGTCGATGCTGGGCTGGATGCCACCGATGACGTAGGGGCGGAAATTGTTGAAGCGCGGGGCGGCCACTTTGAGGTCCACAGGCACAGAAATATAGGTACTTTTCATGGTTTGCGACTCGCGCTTGCCGTCGGCAAGGTTGCGAAAGACGATGTGCTTCGTACCGAAATGGAGGGTGGGAAGGACGCGCAGGCCAAGCGTCTTGTTCAAGCGCCATTCGCCGAGCACACCCACGCTGAAGCCCAAGCCCTGCTGGTCGGCCTGCGCCACCCATTGGGCTCCCGTAGCGGGGTCGATGTAGCCGTTGTTGTGGAGCTGGAGGCCCTGGTCGTGAGCACCGATGAAGAAACCGTAGTGGAAGCGGCGCTCATCGATGAAGGGTTTGTTTTGCACCTTGCGCTCCTGGGCAAACAATGCAGGCCCGCCCAGCAACAAGGCGAGGCAGGCAAGGAGCAAGCGGTGGATATGAGGATGAATTTTCATGGTCGTAAGGGCGGCATGGACATATATAATTAACGCCTAGGCCGCCGATATATTGCAAAGAAACGCCCTGCCGAGCGCGTAAGGAGCGGGCTGGTGGGCACTGCAAAAGTAAGAAATGGGCGGGAGAGGACGAAGGTATTTTCAAGATTTTGCAAAAAAAACGGCGAAACTAGCACCTCACTTTGTAGAAATACGTAACTTTGTCCCCAGAATCTGCCCCCGCGGGCAGAGATGACTGACGACTATCCAATTATTAACTCTCAAAATTCTACAACCATGGCTTACGTAATTAGCGACGATTGTATCGCATGCGGCACTTGCCTTGACAACTGCCCCTCTGGTGCTATCTCCGAAGGTGAGAAGTACTCCATCGACCCCGAAATCTGTGTAGATTGCGGCACTTGCGCCGATGTTTGCCCCTCGGGCGCTATCTCTCCGGGCGAATAATCCCCGAAAGCAGATTACAAACAAGCGGTATCCTCTTCAGGGTGCCGCCTTTTTTTAGTCAATTCATGTTTCGCAAGTTGAATCAGAGAATAAGCGCAAGCGTTCAAGGCACGCCCTGAAAGGGCAGCTCGCGCCTAGCCCAGGGCAGAGCGAAGCGGCGCCCTGGGCTAGGCGCGGGTTGCCCTTTCAGGGCGTGCACGTCCGCCATTCCCCATTTTATGGTTGGGTAATAAACAGGTTGTTATATAGAAGGAATTAGGAATTTTACGTCTGGAAAATCCAAAATATCCGGAATATCCAAGAAAAGCCAACCCATACCAGCAGCCAGCAGCCAAAGGCCACATCACCCCATGCACCAAACCTTTCCCCCCATAGCCCCCTTGCGCGAACAGCCCTTTGCCAAAACACCCACCCCCACCGACAGCCAGATGCGGCGCGTTGGTGGCGGCAGCGTGGGCGGCAAGTGCACGGGCCTGCGCCTGCTCGAACAGATGCTGCGCACGTACACCGACCTGCACACCCTCGAAGGAACCACCGTGCGCCTGCCCCGCACCATCGTGGTGGGCACGGACTATTTCGATGAGTGGATGCAAGCACCGGGTCTGCGCGCCACAGCACTGGACGAGGCGCAGACGGACGAGGAGAAACTGGCGACATTCTTGGCCGTGCCGCTGCCCGATGCGCTGCGCGACGACCTGCGCCGCTGCCTGGCCGCCATCCCCGTGCCGATAGCCGTGCGCTCCTCTTCGCTCCTGGAAGACACCGAGCTGGAACCCTTCGCGGGCGTATTCTCCACCTATATGATACCGCCAATGGCCGATACGGAGCGCCGTCTGGCCCTCCTCGAAGATGCGGTGCGCGGTGTGTATGCTTCGGTATATTATGCCGACAGCCTGGCCTATATGCGCGCCACGCACCACGACGTGGGCAGCGAAAAGATGGCGCTGATTATTCAGGAGGTGGTGGGCACAGCCTTTGCAGGGCGATACTATCCGCATATCTCGGGCGTGGCGCGCTCGATGAACTACTACCCTATCGGCGACGAGGAGGCCACGGACGGCATTGCCAACCTGGCCCTCGGCCTAGGCAAATATATCGTGGACGGTGGCCGCAGCCTGCGCGTCTGTCCCGCCTATCCCCAGAAGGTGATGCAGACCTCCGAACTCGACACCGCGCTCCGCGAGACGCAAACCCACTTCCTGGCCCTCGACACTACGGACAACGACCTCACGCTCGTGCGCAACGATGCCTTCAACCTCCGCAAACTCCACGTGCACGAGGCCCTGGCGGACGGCGCGCTCTTTGCCCTCGCCTCGACCTACGACCCCTACGACATGGTCCTGCGCGACGGCATCTACGACGGCGGGCGCAAGGTTATCACCTTCAGCGGTGTGCTCCAGCACGACGTATTCCCCCTCCCCACCCTCCTGCAACGCTTCCTGCGCCACGGCCGCGAGGCAATGGGCGGCGAAGTGGAGATGGAGTTTGCCGTACGTCTGGAGGGCGACCGCCGCGGCACGTTCTTCCCGCTCCAACTCCGCCCGATGGTGGCCGCAGCAGACGATGCCGACACCCTGGCCGAGGAAATGGCAGCCGTGCCTGCGGAGAGCCAACTGCTGCGCTCGCACCTGGCCATTGGGCATGGGCGTGTGGAGGATGTGCAGGATGTGGTTTACGTCAGGCGCGAAACGTTTCAGGCGATGCACAACCCGCAGATTGCCGACGAAATCGAGCAGCTCAACCGCCGTCTCACGCAGGAGGGGCGGTCCTACATCCTCGTGGGGCCTGGCCGCTGGGGCAGCAGTGACCCTTGGTTGGGCATCCCCGTGAAATGGCCGCACATATCGGGCGCACGCCTCATCGTCGAAGCAGGACTGGACCACTACCGCGTAGATCCGAGCCAGGGCAGCCATTTCTTCCAGAACCTCACCAGCATGGGCGTGGGCTATTTCACCATCAACGAGTACGCCGACGACGGCCACTTCCGCCAAGACCGCCTCGACGCTCTCCCCGCCCTACACGAGACCACGTACATCCGCCACGTGCGCTGTCCCCAACCGCTCACCATCCTCATGGATGGCGTTCACCGCGAGGGGATGGTGCTATGGTAACTACTCAGGTCGTTCTAGAATGCGAATCAATGTACCGCGCGTTTCTCTAGGCTTGTACCAGATATGAACGACAAAAACCAAGAAAAACCCCTTGAAGAGTCTGGGGGCTTCGCCCTGGAGTTTGGGGTTCGGGTGGGTCTTATAAGAGCAGGCTCTTAACGCCCCATCCGAACCCCAAACTCCACCTTCTTTCAGAAGGCTGTCAG
>CAMBWV010000198.1 GCA_945871755.1 uncultured Bacteroidales bacterium | reverse complement strand
TACTCACACGTTGCAAGCAACGTGCGGTACATTACTCACCTCGGAGTACTTACTCTCCTTTCCTTTCCGCTTAGTACAAACTCCGTACTCACACCTTGCGAGCAAGGTGCGGTACTTTCACGTTACTCCCAGGCTCCAAAAGTAAAAAAAATGCGGCTTTGAAAATAAATATCTTTTAACTTTCAGCCTTTCCATATCGGCAAAAAAGCAACCTACATTACGGGGAAAAATACCGCAAACTCCAAGAAAAATTTTTCTCAGTAATGTAAAAAAATTTATCTCTGAGGTAAAAATGCCATTTTTTGGCCCAAAAAAAGAGGAGAAAACCCCTTGACTATGGGCTCTCTCCTTTTCGCTAGTACAAAGATAATACATTTCCCGCCGAAATCCAAATCGCTTTAACATTTCGCAACACGCCTCGAATGTCAATTTGCAGCGATTTGCAGCAGACGGGGGTTGGCGTGTATTATATTACGAGGCGGATTCATCTCCTGGCGAATCCTTCCATTTTTTCCATCAGTTTTCATCCGTACATCGTTTGCCCGCAGCCGAAAAAGGGAGGCGGGGCACACGATGTACGGATTTTTTTGCTACCTTCGCCTTTGCTTAATGCTCAACCTCTTCGGAGCGGGATGCCCTTTGCCTAAGAAAGCCACAGGACAGGTAGGCCCACTCCCCAACGACCGCCTATGAAAATTGCTATTATCGGTGCTGGTGCCGCAGGATGCTTTGCGGCGGCCCGCCTTGGAGAAGAGATACGCTGCTCGGGCCGTACCGAGGCGGTGGAGATACACCTGTATGAAAGCGGGACGCGACCGCTGGCCAAGGTGCGCATTACGGGCGGCGGGCGGTGCAACCTGACGAACTCCTTCCGCAGCGTCAGGAGTGTGGAGGCGGTATATCCGCGTGGGGCGCGCCTGATGAAGCGTTTGCTCAAGCAGTTTAGCCACACGGACGCGATGGCGTGGTTCGAAGGGGCAGGCGTGCCGCTTGTGGTACAGCCCGACGAGTGCGTATTCCCCGCCTCGCAAACGTCCGAGGATATCATCGCGGCCCTCTGGCGCGGCATGCAGGCGGCTGGGGCGCAGGTGCACACGGGCCATCGCGCCCAACGCATCGCGCCGCGCGCCGAAGGGGGCTACACCCTGGACTTTACCAACGGGCAAACGGCCGAAGCGGACAGGGTCATCGTGACCACTGGCGGCAGTCCGCGCCCATCTGGCCTCGGTTTCCTCGCACCGCTGTCACTGACGACGCTGCCGCCCGTGCCTTCGCTGTTCAGCCTGACGCTGGAGGGCCATCCCCTCAGCGCGCTCTCGGGCCACGTGGTACAGGACGTGGCGGTGCGCATACCAGGCACAAAGTTGGCGGCCTCGGGCACGCTCCTCATCACCCACCAGGGCCTGAGCGGTCCAGCGATGCTTCGCCTGTCGTCGTACGCAGCGCGGTTTCTTCATGAGGCGAACTACCGCGCGCCGCTGGCCATCAATTGGTGGGGAGCGCACAATGAGGAGGAAATCCTAGCCGACCTGCGCCAACTGACGGGCAGCCAACCGAAGAAACTGCTGAGTAATATCGTGCCGCCGCACCTGACGGCTCGACTCTGGGCCACGCTGCTCGAACGCTGCGGCGTACAACCCGACACGCGGGCAAAGGACCTCCATGCCAAAACCCTGCAACGCCTGGCCGCGCAACTGAGCAACCAAACCTTCGCCATTGCGGGCCGCAATCCACACAAGGAGGAATTTGTGACCTGCGGCGGCGTTGCCCTCGCGGAAGTCCATCCCCAAACGCTGGAATGCAAGAAGCATCCACGCCTCTACTTCGCCGGCGAAGTCTTGGACGTGGATGCTGTCACGGGTGGCTTCAACCTGCAAGCGGCCTGGAGTATGGCGGACGCTGTGGCGCGGGCCATTGCGCAGCAGCTGGCTGGCGCTTGAAGAGCCCGCCTTTGCCTGCAAGAAGAATCAAGAATCCTAGAAAAATAAATGGGCCTCCCGTCTGTAAGATGGTGAGGCCCATTTTATGAATGGAGATACGGAAAGTTGGCGACGGCTTAGGGCTTGAGCAACTGATAATCTGCATCATACCAGTCCTCGCGTTGCCATTCATCGGGCAGGGAGAAGGTTTTGGTGATGCGGAAGCGGACTACGCCGCGGGCATCGGGAACGAGGGTCAAACGCCAGCGGGAGACTTCGGTCAGTTGCAAGGACAGCGTCGTATCGTTGCGCTCCACAAGAGCCGTAGTTCCGCCCAGGAGATTGGTCACACGGGCCTCCATCCCCGCCTTGTGATAGTCCAACAAGTCCAAGCGGTCGTTGCGGGCAAGCAGGGGCATCAGTTCGCTCGGCAAGTTGGTAAACACGGAGTCGATATTTTCGGGCGCCACGCTGCGAACCGTCGGCACGGAATCCACAGCGGCAGCCATGCGGCTGACATACGGCTGCGGAAGACTATCGTTCGTCTGCGCGGAACCGACATCGGTCTGCGCGCTGGCCGAGGCTGCGCCCAGCAAGAGGAGGGAAAGGAGATAGAGATGCTTCATACAGGAAAGGCGTGGAGATTCCGCGCGATGGGAATCCGAGGAGGAACAGCGGGAGACGGCTTCCCGAGCGCGGGGCAGGGCAATAAAAAAAAGTCGGGCTAGACCCGACTTAAATTTCCCACCTTATGTTAGCATTATGCCAAGCTGTTAACGTGGAGCTGAAGGCTCGACTTGATGTTGGCTGCTTTGTTCTTGTGGATAATGTTGTTCTTGGCAAGCTTGTCCAGCATCTTCTGCACCTTCGGCAGAAGTTCTACAGCGGCTGCCTTGTCAGTAGTAGCGCGGAGCTTGCGAACAGCGTTACGCATTGTCTTAGCGTAGTATCTGTTGTGCAATCTGCGAGTCGCCGTCTGACGAATTCTTTTTACAGATGATTTGTGGTTTGCCATTTGTGATATTTGTTTTATTTGTAGTCCCTAGCGGAATCGAACCGCTCTTTAGAGAATGAAAATCTCTCGTCCTAACCGATAGACGAAGGGACCATCCATTTTGCAACCTCCCACCCTTTCGGGTTTCGTTTGCGAGTGCAAAAGTACGGACTATTTTTGAAACCACCAAATATTCCTAGAAATATTTTTCAAAAAAACGCATTTTCCTCGCTACGCCGCCCAAACAATGGTGTTTTTTTGCTAATTTCGCTGGAAGGATGGCTTTGCTGCCCCACTATTCTCCCCTACCCGATTGTTCACCCCTACCCTTCGCGTATGCTCCTCAGTTCCCGTTGTATCGTTCTCCACACGTTGCGCTATGGCGACGAATCGTTCATTGCGCACGTGCTGACAGAGGCGGCGGGCTGTGTCACCTTTATAATACGCGTGACGCACGCGCGTCGCGCGCGAAGCCCGCACGTTTTTTTTCAGCCCTTCGCGCTGCTCGACATTGCTTGGGAGGACCATCCGCGGGCTTCGATGCAGCGGCCGAAGTCGGTGAGCGTGGCATCGCCCCTTGTGAGCATTCCCTACGAAATGGGGAAGCGCGGCATCGCGCTCTATCTGGCGGAATTTCTCTACCATGCGCTGCGCAGCGAACCTGCTTCGCCTA
>CAMBWV010000197.1 GCA_945871755.1 uncultured Bacteroidales bacterium | reverse complement strand
GACGTAAACTTTCGTTCTTGCACGCTGGTTAGAAGAAACGGTACTTTTGTAGGGACCTGGGATGAGAACGGAAATCCTGGATATGGAAATGTGCGCGTCAAATAGCTCCAAGTTTCCGAACATCGCTAACAAATAAGGGGCTGTTCCACAAGTGGCACAGCCCCTAATTGTATATTCACATACAGAATTGGCCGCTAGAAATAAAATCCTGTAAAGCAACCAAAGTATTTGCGGCCACAGCATCTTCGTACAATTGCTGCTCCGTCTGCCTAGCAAGACTAACCAGTTCATTCAGTTCCTTGAGAAGGGACAGCGCGTTAGTATTCTCTGGGTCTATTTTCAGCACCTCGTCAATGAGTTGGCGGGCATTCTTGTAGTCATGTTGCTCGCGCATTAGTCGTTCGGCATTCGCCAATTTCTTGCGAATGATGGTGCCCTTATCAAACTGATTCACGCCGAGCGTTTCTCCCCACAGAGGAGAAGCATCGGGCACCACTGGCATCAGCAGCAAGCAGGCAGCCAGAAGAATGGGACATTTAAAATTCATCTTTTATGTTGTTTATTCTTTATTCATTAAAAGTGGGCGAGAGAATCTTTTCGTAAGCCCCGCAAATGTAAAAATTATAAAAAGAATAGCCAACTATATCACATTCATTTTTTAGTTCAAAAGTCGATAGTACCATTCAGTGATTATGAAGCCCCCCAAAAAAACGAAACCGGTTTGAGCGTACGCGTGATAAAAATTCGGCAATTTTCGTTCCTGCAAAGCCTTTGGCTGTTTTAGTGTCAGAGAAAGCCACTGTGTCGCGCTCGCGGTGCACGCGGTGCAATAAAAGATGGCGGTGGAAAATTGAAATTTCCTTCTTCATTTGGGGCTTAGGAGGCCAGAAGTGGCAAAAAATCGGTGGTTCTGCGGGCGCGAGACGCTTTTTTTTGTACTTTTGTGTGCACCTTATCTAGGCCCAGCAACGCTCTTACGACGTTCACTTGGCTTTCTGATCGTTTTTCTTAGTGCTTCAGTGGCCATTCCTCATTGTAGGTTCTAATAACTTTCTATCAGCATTCAAATTGCATCCTAATCCTTTCCCGTCTATATCCTTACAATGGCAAAGGATGGCGGGGTATTCTTAGGACTGCCTCTTTGCACTGCATTTCACGTATGACCCACATCGCCCCTCTCCTGAGCGACCTTGCCCTCATCCTCATTGTGGCAGGCGTTGTCACTCTCATCTTCAAGCGCCTTGGCCAGCCCTTGGTGCTGGGCTACATTGTGGCAGGCTTTCTGGCTGGGCCGCACATGCCCTATACTCCTTCGGTGGAGGACACGACGTCTATCAATACGTGGTCCGAAATCGGCGTTATCTTCCTCATGTTTACGCTGGGACTGGAGTTCTCGTTCAAGAAGATTCTCCAGATGGGCGTGGCTCCCGTGGGGGCAGCCTGCATGATTATCGCCTGTATGATGGGCATCGGCAGCGGACTGGGGCATCTGATGGGTTGGTCGGGGATGAACAGTCTGTTTCTGGGCGGCATGTTGGCTATGTCGTCCACCACGATTATCTATAAAGCCTTTGACGACTTGGGGCTGAGGAGGCAGAAGTTTGCGGGCGCGGTGCTGAGTGTGCTCATTCTGGAAGACATCCTCGGCATTTTGCTCATGGTGGTGCTGACGGCCTTGGCCGTTTCGCGCGATTTTCATGGTATGGAACTGGTCGGCAGTCTGGCCCAACTGGCTTTCTTCCTTATTCTGTGGTTTATCGTGGGCATGTATATCGTGCCGACCTTCTTGCGCCACAATATCAAATGGATCAACCGCGAAACACTCCTCATCATCAGCCTCGGCCTGTGCTTCTTGCTCGTTGTCATTGCGGCGAAGGCAGGCTATAGCACCGCCTTTGGAGCCTTCATGATGGGTAGTATTCTGGCCGAGACCATTGAAGCCGAACGCATTGAGGAGGTGGTGGCTCCTGTGAAGGATTTGTTTGGAGCTATCTTTTTCGTTTCCGTTGGCATGTTGGTAGATCCGCAAATCTTGGTGGAATATCTGCCCGAGATTAGCCTGATTACCCTTGCCATCATCTTGGGACAAACCATCCTGGGCTCAACGGCCTATCTGCTGTCGGGCGAACAACTCAAGGTGGCGATGCAGTGCGGTTTCTCGATGGCGCAGATTGGTGAGTTTGCTTTCATCATTGCCTCGCTGGGTGTTTCGCTGCAGGTGGTGGATGGTTTTCTCTATCCCGTTGTGGTGGCCGTTTCAATTATTACCACCTTCCTGACACCCTATATTATCCGTGCCGCTGTGCCAGCCTATCATCTCTTGGAGCGCTTTATCCCCAAGTCCGACATACAGCCGAGCAAGAGCGGTAAAGGCGCGGAAGATGCTGCCGCAGAGGTGGCTACCTGTGCCGCTGAAACAGCCAAGGGAGTGCTCAGCAAGCACCGCCAAGCTAGACGGAAGAAGCGGCGCAACCTTCGGAAAGCCTCGCAGCAGGCATCGTTGGCCCAGCCCTCGCCCTGGCGCGAACTGCTCATTGCCTTGCTTCTGCAAACGGGCGTTTACCTAACATTGAGCATTGCCACGATGATTATCTTCCTCGGTTTTGCCCTTCCCCTGCTGACGCATTTGCTCGGCAGCATTGGTGGCCGATTGACTTGCAGCGCACTGGCACTGCTGGTTTGCTCGCCCTTCCTCCGCGCTATCGTGATGCGCAAGAACCATTCCGCCCCTTGGCAGGCCCTCCATGCACGCGGCAAGGCGGCACGCCTAGGGTTGTGGATGACAAAGGCTGTCCGCTTCCTGCTGGCTGCCATCATGGTGGGATACATCCTCCTTGTCATCCAACCGCAAACGGCTTGGACGCAACGCCATCCGCTGTGGACGATGCTGGGAACTGGCGTGGTGGCCCTGCTCGTCGTGGCCGTCATGATTCGTTCGCGCCGCGTGAAGTACGTCAGCATCCGCCTGGAAAGGACGCTCCGCCAGAATATGCGCCTGCGCCAGATGGACGGACAGGCGCACAGCAACGGCCCTGCTTATGCCCGCCGCTTGGGCCGCCACGATATGCACATCGCCCAAGTGACCCTGCCCGACAACTCGCTGTGGGGCGGCAAAATGCTGCGCGACCTTGACTTTGGCCACACCGACGGCATTCTCATCGCGGCCATCATCCGCGGCGACATTCGCATCAATACGCCTGCGGGCAACACGATGCTCTTCCCTGGCGACCGCCTTGATATCATCGGCGATGATGCAGGCGTGGAAGCCTTCTCGCAACGTTTGGAATGCGAAGTGGCCCCCGCCACGCCCAACGACACCGACCACCGCCTGCAACTGCGCCGCCTCGTGATTCCGAGCGATAGCCCGCTGGAGGGCCGCACACTGGCCGAGAGCGGCATCCGCGACACATGGCACTGCATGATTGTCGGCTTTGAGGAAGGCACGGACGGCACCATCACAACCGCACAAAGCAACCACGTCATCCATGCTGGCGACACGATGTGGGTAGTCGGCGAAGAAGACGGGCTGAACGGTTTGCGCAAGATGCTGGTGTCCGAATAGCAAAGGTTCGTCCTATATATAATATG
>CAMBWV010000196.1 GCA_945871755.1 uncultured Bacteroidales bacterium | reverse complement strand
GGGCGCCGCTTCGCTCTGCCCTGGGCTGGGCGCAGGTTGCCCTTTCAGGGCGTACCCCCAACGCTGCGCACGATGCGCGCCTGTTATTTCCTTTTCAATTGGGGTGCTCCCCAACCTGTACTCACTCCTAACTAAAACGTTTCCATGCGAAACCTCCTCCCCATATTCCTAGTATTCCTCCTCGCCCTCACGGGTGCTTGCGGAACGGATGCGCCGCCCACGGGCAGCGCAATTCGTGGACGCGACTCCCTGCCCGTGATGACCACCTATGGCGTATCGAAACTGATCTCCGATTCGGGCGTGGTGAAATACAAACTCGTGGCTGAGGAATGGAGATACTACGACCGCACACGGCCTACGCGACAGGAGTTTCCCAAAGGCATCTTCATGGAGCGATACGACAAGAATTTCAAGGTGGATATGTACCTCACCGCTGATACGGCCTATTGCTACGACAACTACTTGTGGGAACTCCGCGGGCGCGTTTTCGTGCGCGAGCGGGTGAAGGGTATCACCTACAGTTCAGAGCAACTCTATTGGGACACGCGCAACCACCGCATGTATTCCCGCACGTATATGCACATCGTCACGCCCGACCGCGACCTGCAAGGCGACTGGTTTGATGCCAACGACCAACTTTCCGACTACCACGTCAAGCAGACGCGCGGCTATATCCCCTTGCCAGAAGACAAAAGTACGACAACGATGCCAGCAGGCGCACCCAACGCACCCAATGGCACACCAACGACCGTGGAACCTGCAGATTCCACCATCCAACCTGCCGCCAAGAACTAAGGCTTTTGCCATCTGCGAGCCCCTTTCAAGGGTCTGCGCGCCCCTTTCAAAGGTCTGCGCGCCCAGAAATCTGCTTTTTTTCGGGAAAAACCACCCATATTCTTTCTTTTTTTATAACTTTGCGCGTTGTTTCCGGGCCTATCCATCGTTGGTAGGGCGTCAGCCGCGTCCCCGCCAAAAGATTTCAGTGCCCCGCAACGGCCTGGCAAAGCACCCACAGGGGCTTGCCGCGCACGGGCAGTCCACACCATATTATATATATATCCATACCATATTATATATATAGGAGTGGAGCAGCCCAACCAACCTCTAGCAAATAATAATAAAAACAATAACAAGTAATGGCAGCTTTACAAACACTAAGAAGTAAGCCCGCGCTGTTGATGTCCGTCATCGGTGGCGCCCTCCTGTTGTTTATCATCACTATGGTTATGGAGAACAACAGCGGCCTATTTGGCGTCAGCGACGAAGCAGGCGAGGCTTTTGGAAATGAAATCAAGGTCAACGACCTCGAAACTAAAATTAGCGAGGAGCAAAACCTCCAGGAGATTGCTACCTTCCTCAACAGCTTCTTCCAAACTGGACAGATGGACTACCAGCGTCTGACGGAAGAGCAGCGCATGCAGATTCGCCAGTCTGTTTGGGACAACTTCGTCAACCACGGAGCCATCGAGCAGGAAGCAGGCAAGTTGGGTCTTATCGTAACCAACGCAGAATTGCAGGCTGCGCTCAAGAATCCCACAACCTTCGAGGCACAGTTCCTGATGATGGTAGGCCAGTTTGCCTACTCTAACCCCACGATTGAAGGTTACAAGAAGTTTATGAACGAGTTCGACAAGCAGTTGGCACAAATCAGCCAGTCCAACCCCGACATGGCCGAGCTGTTCGTCAACATCAAGCGCGCTTGTCTCTATGCCGAGGCTAAGCTGAAGAACAGCCTGCTCGAGCAGAAGTATCTCGCGCTGATTAAGACGAGCTATACGTCCAACCCCGTTGCAGCTAAGATGGCTTTCGACGAGGAGAACACGCTGCTGACCGTAGCCGTTTCGGCCATCCCCTACACGACTATCCCCGACGATACGGTCAAGGTGAGCGATGATGAAATCAAGGCTCGATACGACGAGTTCAAGGAGAACTTCTTCACCCATATGGAAACCCGCAACGTGAAGGTGATTGACTTCGTGGTAAACCCCAGCACGGCCGACAACCAGAACCTAATCAAGGAAGTGAAGGCGCTCGAAGATACACTGCGCAAGACTTCCAGCATGAAGGATATTGCCACAATAGTATCGGGCAGCAAGACAACCATCAACTACAATCAAGCCTACTTCAAAAAGGATGCCTTCAAGGAATCTCAGTTGATGGAGGTATACAACCAGCTTGACTCCATGGGCATCGGCAGCGTCAGCGCCACAAAGAGCGATGCACAGTTTGTGACGACCTTCAAGCTCGTTGACCGCAAGAACACCACCGACTCACTCAATATTCGCAGCCTTGCCGCTCGCGATGCCAAGCAGGCCGACAGCCTTCTCAACGCACTCAAGGGCGGTGCAGCTTGGGGCGACCTCGCAAAGAAACTCGGGCAGAAAGACACCACTATGTGGCAGGCCACACCCTACTACGTAGCACAAGAAGCTGGCGACTCCAGCAAATACACCGACCCCTGCCAGATGCCGCTCAATACTCCTTGCATCCTCGGCAACTATGTCGTTGAGGTGATTGGCACGAAGGGCAACTCTGACAAGTACAACGTGGCCGTTATCAAGTGCCCCATCGAATATAGCGACGTAACCTATAGTGCTTCGCTGAGCCGTCTGAACGACTTCGTGGCCAACCACAAGGACGCCAGCAAGTTTGAAGAGGAAGGCAAGAAGGCTGGTTTCACCGTATATAGCCTGCCCGCTATGACCACTTCGGACTACATGCAGTTTGTGAACGTATGTGGCGACGGCAGCAAGGAAGCTGTACGCTGGATTTTCGACGAAGCCAAGGCTGGCGAAGTATCTAACGTATATGAAAGCCGCAATGCCAAGGACGAATCGCACCTCGTAGCTGTGGCGCTCGTGAGCGTTAGCGATGGCGACTACCTCCCCTGGGACCATGAAGTGGTGAAGAATTACATCTCTGGCATCATCCGTCAGGAGAAGAAGGCCGAGATGATTCTCGCCAAGACCAAGGGCGTCAAGACGCTGGCCGATATGCAGAAGGTGCAGGGCGCACAGAACGACACGCTCCAGAACGTCAGCCTCGCACAGATTCCCTACAACGACTTCAAGCTCGCCGGCACACTGGCTAAGGCTCAGAAGGGTCAGTTCGTAGGTAACATTAAGGCTGGCACGGGCATCTACGCTATCCAGGTAATCGAAAAGACCACGAAGAACAAGACCTTCAACGCTCCCGTAGAAATGGCCAAGGCTGAGAGCCGCAAGCTCTATGAGAACTTCGCTACGCAGAGCATGTACGGTCGTCAGATGGGTCAGTATCCTACTGCCTTACTCAACGAGCTCATCACGCGCGGCGGTAAGGTGAAGGATACCCGCTATAAATTCTAAGCATCCAAACGAGGGAAGACTCCCGCACTCTCCCCCACCCTTACCAATAAAGCCCTGACCGGCTTCTAGTTCCCAGGTTTCAATCGTAGAAGCCAGTCCTTTCTTCAAGGAATCCGGAACTAGCAACCGGTCAGGGCTTTTTTGGTGGCTATGTATCTAAGGTAACGACCGTTGTTGTTAGACTGTCGAACCAGCAGCCGAAGGCTGCGTTGAAACAGGAAGCCCAAAGGGATTCCCTGAAACTAGGAAGCCGCAG
>CAMBWV010000195.1 GCA_945871755.1 uncultured Bacteroidales bacterium | reverse complement strand
CTGCTGCGGCGAGCGCAACGAGAAGAGAGAGTAAAAGTTTCTTCATGATTGTTTGAGGATTTATGGGTTAATAATTTATTGTTGTTGTTCGTAGAAAGAACGGTGGGCTCCTTGAATACGCTGCAAAACTACTTAATATATCCGACATGGCCAAAGGTTAATCTGCTTCTAATCAAATTCTTTATATTTCCTTCATCCTGCCACTGGGCGACAAGGGGATTTTTCTTACCTTTGCATGCGTTGCACACCAGCCTTTCACGCCTATGTCGTATCTTACTATCTATAATGCCTCGGCCGGTTCGGGCAAAACCTTCACCATTGCGGCCGAATATATCTCGCTCCTCCTTAGTGGCGAGAACAATATGCACCGCCGCATCCTGGCCGTGACCTTCACCAACAAAGCCACCGAGGAAATGAAGGAGCGCATCCTGCACCACCTTCAAACGATGGCCCACATGGATAGCATGGACTACGATGCGGAATTCGTGGCAGCCGTCCGCAAGCGCCTGCCCGGGCCCATCAACGATGCAACCCTCCAGCAGCGCGCGGCCCGAGCCTTGGCCGAAATTCTCCACGACTACGACCACTTCCGCGTGGAGACCATCGACTCCTTCTTTCAGTGGTTGTTGGCCTGCTTGGCCCATGAGCTCGGCCAATCCGCCCATTACAAGGTGGACCTCAACGAGGCCCTGCTCATTGAGAAGGCGGTGGACAATCTGATAGCCGATACGGACCGAGATAATCGTGTGAGAGCCCGAGTGATCCAGTATATCGATGATAATATTGAAGACGACCGCACCTGGGACATTCGCCGAGAACTGCGCGCCTTGGCGGGAGAACTCCGCAATGAGCATTTGCAAGAGCACGAGGACGAACTGCGCGAAGTGTTGCGCGGAGAAGGTGCTGACAATATCCGCCGCCAACTGCTGCGCACCCTTTCCGATGTCACAGGCCAACTGGAACAGGCCACCAGCCATTTCGTACAGATTATCGAAGAGAACGGAGGCTACGATGATTTTAGCCGCCTCAAAAATAAGTTGGGTGGCTACGTTGACAAGTTGCAGAAGGGGGAATACGAGCCGCCCACCGATGCCGTTAGGAAGCTGATGGTTTGTTCGCCGCTGGACGAGGACGAAGACAGCGTCCTTTGGTTGAAGAAGGGCAACCGCAAATATTGGGACGACATACGGCCGCGCGGTGAAAATATACGCCAGGGCCTCATCGCCATGGAGCAGTTGCGCGTCAACGCCGTGAGCGTGGCCAATACGTGCCGCCTTATGCTGAGCCGTTTCAACCCGCTGTGTCTCTTGCAGGACATCGCCGAGCGCATCGACCTCATCAATGCCGATACAGGTCGCATCCTGTTGGCCAAAACTCCGCGCCTCTTCTTCGACTTAGTGCGCGAGAGCGATGCCCCCTTCGTGTTTGAGCGTGCGGGCACCACGTTCGACCATGTGCTCATTGACGAATTTCAGGACACCTCGCAGATGCAGTGGCAAAACTTCCGCAAGCTGCTTATCAACAACCTCTCGCAGGGTGGCCGTTGCATGCTCGTGGGCGACGTGAAGCAGAGTATCTATCGTTTTCGCGGCGGCGACTACCATATATTATATGGCGTGAAGAAGGAGATGGCCCACATGAATCCGAAGTTTGAACCCCTCAGCACCAACTTCCGCAGCGCGCGGGAGATTATCGCCTTCAACAATGCCTTCTTCCCCCGAGCCGCGCAACTCCTGGCGCCTCCCGCAGAGGTAGCTGCCGATGGCGAGAAGGGAAATCCGCTGCCCTCCGACGGCGTCTTGCAAGGCATCTACGCCTCCCAGCAGGTGAAGCAAGGCTACAATAAACGAACGGGCGGCCACGTGTGGGTGGAAGCCGTAGCTCCCGAACCCGATGGCAAGGCACAGCCTGCAGACATCGAAGCCGCCGCCCTCCATGTGACGGAGCAAACCGTGGAGGAACGACTCTACGAAACCATCCACGGCCTGCACGAGAAGGGGCTGCCGTATCAGGAGATGACCATCCTTGTTCGTAAGAAGGCCGAAGCGCAAGCATTGCTCCGCTATTTCACAGAGCACCACCGCGAGATACCGCTCACGAGCGACGAAGCCTTCCTCCTTTCTTCCTCGCCCGCTGTGCAAACCATTATTCACGCCCTGCGCATCCTTCACGCCCCTGAGGATGTGCTGGCCCGCTCGTACATCACCGAGCACGAAGGTCAGACGGATGCCGAACTGGACCAGCTGCTAAAAGCCACGCGCCATATTCCCCTCTACGAATGTTGCCAGCGCATCATCAGCCATTGCCATCTGGGCGAAAAGCCCGAGGAAGCACCTTATCTCATGGCCTTTATGGACCAGTTGATAGGCTACCTCGAATCCTATCCCGCCGACCTCGCCACCTTCCTGCAATATTGGGAAGAGCGCATGCAGTCGGCCTGCATAGAGGGTGGGGCAGGGCAGGGCGTCAGCATCATGACCATCCACAAGAGCAAGGGCTTAGACTTCCACACCGTCCTGATGCCCTACGTGGATTGGGCCTTCGAGGAAGACCGCAATACCGATATTATTTGGACGCATTCCAACCGTCCGCCCTTCGATACACTGCCCCTTGCGCCCATCCCTACGAAGAACAAGATGATACGCGAGTCCGACTTCAGCGAAGCCTACGCCGAGGAGCATCTCCAGCAGCGCATCGAAAACCTTAACCTGCTCTACGTGGCCTTCACCCGCCCGCGCTATAACCTGTATATATGGTACAAACTCCCCGCAAAGGTAGGCACTGTTCGTACGGCGGGCGACCTGATGCACGCCGTGGCAGGAACTCCAGATGCCGAAGCCGCACAAGCGGAGGTGCAAGCCATGGTGGCCGACAACTTATTGCCCGACCAGGAATACAAAGCAGAGCAGCAGGATACAAGCAGCCGCCACATTCCCTTCCGAAACACCCGCTCGCGCGCCTCGTTCCTTCAGTCCAATGCCTCGCGCGACTATATGCAAACGGAGGCATCCGATGCGCCCGAATCATCCTCCTACATCGACCGCGGTAAAATGCTTCATGCCGTACTGGCCGAAGTAAGGGTGGCAAGCGATGTGCCAATCGTTGCCCGCCGCTTTGCCAATAACGGCATTCTGCCTCCAGGCGAAACGGCAGAGAGTGTCGCCACGTATCTGGCAGAGCGCTTGGGGCGTGTGAGTAGCTATGGATGGTTTGATGCCGACGCTGCCTTACGCCGTGAGTGTCCCATTCTTTTCACCGATAGCCAGGGCGAAGTGAAGCACCAGCGTCCCGACCGCATTATCCTGCATACAGATTCCAATCCCACGGCCACGCCAGCCCACACCGCTGTGACCATTGTCGATTACAAGTTCGGCCAATACCACAGCCCCGACACCTCCATCGGTTGGAAGTACCACGAGCAGGTAGCAGGCTATGCCCGTCTCCTTTCTCGTATGGGCTATCAGCAGATAGAGGGCTATTTGTGGTTTGTCGATGCCGACAAGGTGGAGCCAGTGGCCCTTCCCTGCGCTGATAACTAGGCTTGGGAACCTATTGCGCGACCTGGTTTCAACGGGAACTTCGTTCCCAAGGCCAAGGGAGTAACGTGA
>CAMBWV010000194.1 GCA_945871755.1 uncultured Bacteroidales bacterium | reverse complement strand
GGTGCGGTACTTTCACGTTACTCCGATTCCCTCGGTACTTTCACGTTACTCCCTTTCTTTTTTCAATGAGTACGAACTCCGTACTCACACCTTGCAAGCAAGGTGCGGTACTTTCACGTTACTCCAATACTCTTACAAGTATGGCATTAATCCCCAACTAAATCAAGCGGACGGCCAGGCCCTGGCGCTCCAGTTCCTTGACAGCCTGGCGGATGGCTTCGTGGTGCTCGGGGGCTATGCCTAGTTTGGCGAGGTCGAGCGTGGGGATGCTGTCGATGGTGTGGAGGGAGGTTTCCTCTACGGGGGAGAGAATCATGCCTACGGCCGAGGTGTTGTTGGTGATGGGGTCGATGAGGACGAAGGCACCTGTGGCTTTGTTGTGGTGGTAGGCATCGTAGAAGAGTTCCTTGCTCGTGGCGATGACGGCCTGGCCTATTTCGTTGAGGATGAGGCGGTCGGTTTCGCTGCGCTCCATGGTGTTGACGTTGACCTTGTGCTTGATGTGGTCAATGCGGCAGCGCGTGGTGTTGGTGGTCTGCTTGAGATAGAAAGACTTGGAGGCGTCCATCGCTTCCTCGTCCATCCATACGAGCATGGTCTCGAAGAGGCGGCGTACGTGGGGCAGGTTGTCGGGGCGCACAATCATTTCGCCGCGCGAGATGTCTATCTCGTCCTCGAGGGTGAGGGTGACACTCTGGGGCGGGAAGGCGTAGTCGAGGTTGCCATCGTAGGTCACGATGCTCTTGACGTGGCTCTTCTTGCCCGAGGGGAGGGCCATCACTTCGTCGCCCACGCGGATGATGCCGCTGGCCACCTTACCGCAGAAACCGCGGAAGTCGAGGTTGGGGCGCAGGACGTATTGCACGGGGAAGCGGAAGTCGTCCATATTGTGGTCCTCGCTGATCTGTACGGTCTCGAGATAGTCGAGCAGGGCGGGGCCTTCGTACCAGGGCGTACGGTCGGACTTCTCCACCACGTTGTCGCCCTCGAGGGCGGAGAGGGGGAAGCACTGCACGTCGGGGATGGAGAGGGAAGCGTTCTCCTGAGGCAGGGTCTGGAGGAAGGCGGTGTAGTCGCTGACAATCTTCTCGAAGACTTCGCGCGAGTATTCCACGAGGTCCATCTTGTTCACGGCCAAGACGATGTGCTTGATGCCGAGGAGGGCGCAGAGGAAGGTGTGGCGGCGCGTCTGGGTGATGACACCTGTGCGGGCATCAACGAGGATGATGGCGAGGTTGGCCGTGGAGCCGCCCGTAATCATGTTGCGCGTGTATTGCTCGTGGCCCGGGGTGTCGGCGATGATGAACTTGCGCTTGTTGGTGGAGAAATAGCGGTAGGCCACGTCGATGGTGATGCCCTGCTCGCGCTCGGCCTTGAGACCGTCGAGCAGGAGGGCGTAGTCAATGTGGCCAGCACCGGCATTGCCCACGCGCTGGGAATCGCGCTCGAGGGCGGAGAGCTGGTCTTCGTAGAGTTTCTTGGAATCGAAGAGGAGGCGTCCGATGAGGGTGGACTTGCCATCGTCAACCGAACCTGCGGTGAGGAATCGCAGGAGGTCTTTCTTCTCGTCCTGGTCGAGGTATTCCTCGATGGACATCTTCTTATTATCAAAGGCTTGTTCGCCGTTGGGGTTGGAGGTAATCTGCATTTTCAGTGGGGATTTAGAAATAACCTTCGCGTTTCTTCTGTTCCATGGAGGCTTCCTGGTCGAAGTCGATGACGCGGGTGGTGCGCTCGCTCTTGGTGGTGGTCATCATTTCCTCAACGATTTTCTCAATCGTGTCGGCCTCGCTCTCGATGGCGCCTGTGAGGGGCCAGCAACCGAGGGTGCGGAAGCGGATGCTGCGCATTTCGATCTTGTCGCGGTACTCTGCGGGCAGACGGTCGTCGTCGGGCATGATGAGTTGGCCGTCCAGGTTGATGACGGGACGCTCCTTGGCAAAATAGAGGGGCACGATGGGAATGTTTTCGAGGCGGATATATTGCCAGATGTCGAGTTCGGTCCAGTTGCTCAAGGGGAAGACGCGGATGCTCTCGCCCTTGTGAACGCGGGCGTTGTAGATGTCCCAGAGTTCGGGGCGCTGGTTCTTGGGGTCCCACTGGTGGAACTGGTCGCGGAAGGAGAAGATGCGCTCCTTGGCACGGCTCTTTTCTTCGTCGCGGCGGGCACCTCCGAAGGCGGCGTCGAACTTGTGCTTGTCGAGGGCATCAAGGAGGGCCTTGGTCTTCATGAGGTCGGTGTGCACCTTGGAGCCATGGGTGAAGGGGCCCACGCCAGCCTTGAAGGCTTCTTCGTTGCTTTCGACGATGAGGTCCCATCCGTGGTCCTTGGCATACTGGTCGCGGAAGGTGATCATCTCCTTGAATTTCCATTTGGAGTCGATGTGCATCAGGGGGAAGGGCACTTTGCCGGGCGCGAAGGCTTTCTCGGCGAGGCGCACCATGACGCTGGAATCCTTGCCGATGCTATAGAGCATGACGGGATTCTCAAATTCGGCAGCCACTTCGCGAATGATATAGATGGACTCTGCTTCTAGTTCTTTTAGGTGGCTTAGGTTGTAGGTTTCGGGCATATTGGGTTTTGTTTTAGTTTCAGACGGAAGCCTGCGGCTTCCTGGTTTCAACGGTCGCTTTGCGACCTAGTTTCAGTCGAAAGCCTGCGGCTTTCTAGTTTCAACGCAGCCTTCGGCTGCTGGCTCGTCGGCTTTTGCTGACTAGTATATATATGGTGTATTATATACGGCGCTATTATATATATGGCGTGCCGCATTCCTTGGCTTTGTCTTCCTTTACCCTTCAATCCCCAGCAAACGGAGCAATGCGCTGACGCTTTCCTCTAGGCTGAGGCGCGAGGTGTCAAGGCTGAGGGCAGGATTTGCGGGAGCTTCGAAGGGGGCGGAGATGCCGGTGAAATGGGGGATTTCGCCTCGGCGGGCTTTGGCGTAGAGGCCCTTGACATCGCGGCGCTCGCACTCTTCGAGGGGCGTGGAGATGAAGATTTCCTTGAAATCGTCGGGGCCGATGATTTGGGCGGCCATCTGACGCACTTCCTCGGTGGGACTGATAAAGGCGGCAATGGTGATGATGCCCGTATCTACGAAGAGTTTGGACACTTCGGCGATGCGGCGGATATTCTCGCGACGGTCCTCGGCCGTGAAACCGAGATTGGCATTGATACCTGCGCGGATATTGTCACCATCGAGGATGCGGCACAGGCGGCCGCGGCGATGCAACTCGCGCTCAAGGGCAATGGCTACGGTGCTCTTGCCCGAGCCGCTCAGGCCCGTGAACCACAGCATGACGCCCTTCTGGCCCAGCAGCGCTTCCTTGTCGGCGCGGCTGAGCATCTTGTCGAATATGGGATAGATGTTGGACAATTTTTAGTTAGGAGTTAGGAGTTAGGAGTTAGGAGTTAGGAATACGCCCTGAAAGGGCAAACAGCTCGTAGCCCAGGGCAGAGCGAAGCGGCGCCCTGGGTATATTGTTCGTACCCTCGTCTCCGCCCTGAAAGGGCAAAAGCGTAAGGACCCAGGTAAAGCGTCCATCCTGTTATTACACTATATTATATATGCTTTTGCCCTTGCAGGGCGTTAGCATTCTATGGCTTCTAATAC
>CAMBWV010000193.1 GCA_945871755.1 uncultured Bacteroidales bacterium | reverse complement strand
CGGCCACCATCACGGGTTATGCCGACAAGGGTACGGGTAATGCTGCAATCAACGCGCGCCTCTCGAAGCAGCGCACCGCGAGCGTAATGAAGATGCTCACCGAGAAGTATGGCATCGCCGCTTCACGCCTCAGCAGCGACTACAAGGGCGACATCGTTCAGCCGTTCCAGAATAACGATTCCAACCGCGTAGTAATCGGTATCGCAAAAGAAAAATAACCGAACGTTCATGATAATAGGGGCGCGTCTGCGGATGCGCCCCTATTTTCTATAAGCGAGGCTCTCTAACCTAAGTTCTCTAAGCTAGAAAAAACCATGATGACCTACAGACAATGCGGCACGAGCAGCGTGCAGTTGCCCGCCCTCACCCTTGGCCTTTGGCACAACTTCGGCTCTGTGGACGATTTCGATACAGCCACCCAAATGATACTCCGCGCCTTCGATGCAGGCATCTGCCACTTCGACCTGGCCAACAACTACGGCCCCGAGCCCGGAACGGCCGAGGAAAACTTTGGCAGAATCCTCCGCGAAAACTTAGCCAGCCACCGCGACGAACTCTTCATCACAACCAAGGCCGGACACCGCATGTGGCCCGGTGTTTACGGCGATGGTTCCTCGCGGAAGAACCTCCTCGCCTCTTGCGACCAAAGCCTCCGGCGCATGGGACTGGACTACGTGGACGTGTTCTATAGCCACCGCTACGATGGCGTGACGCCCATCGAAGAAACGATGCAGGCCCTCGTTGACATCGTGCGTGCTGGCAAGGCGCTCTACGTTGGTCTCTCAAAATATCCGCCCGAACTGCAAGCGCAGTGCTACGCCTACCTCCGCGAGCAGCATGTGCCCTGCCTCGTCAGCCAATACCCCGCCAGTATGTTCCGCCGCACATCGGTGGCCTCGGCCGAGGATTCCAACCTGAGCGTTGCTGCCAAGAACGGCAGCGGTTTCGTCTGCTTCTCGCCGCTGGCCCAGGGCTTGCTCACCACGAAATACTTCAACGGCATCCCTGCCAACAGTCGTGCTGCCAAGGCTACGGGTTTCCTGCGCACAGAGCAGGTAACGCCCGAGCGCGTGGAGGCAGCCCGCGCCCTCCATGCCATCGCCCAAGAGCGCGGACAGTCGCTCCCGCAAATGGCATTGGCCTGGCTGCTCCACGACCCGCGCGTGACGAGCGTCATCATCGGCACCTCGTCCGTGGCACAACTCAACGACAACCTCCACACGCTCGACAATCTCGCCTTCTCTGCCGACGAACTCCTTCGCATCGACCAGATTCTTTCGCACGAAGGCGTGGCCATGTAGTCCTTCCCCCTACCTTTTATATAACAGATGGGTTGTGCTATAACATACGTAATTAGTAATCATTACATGACTCAGACAGCCAGACCCTAAATCCGAAACTTGAGTAATGATCATGGTAGAATAATTGCCATGGAACAGCGTAATAAAGAATCGTAAGCAATGGCAGAGAATATAACAATGGCAAGCAATAGCGACTTCAAGAGTTGGGTGTCGCAATTAAAACAAGATATTCGTAGTGCGCAAATAAGGGCAGCAATTAAGGTGAATACAGAATTGCTCCGCCTTTACTGGCGTATGGGTGCAGACATTTGTGAGAAGCAGAAATCTGCCTCTTGGGGAGACGGATGGCTTAAAGAACTAAGTCGCGAACTTATGGATGAATTTCCAGATATGAAAGGGTTCTCGTATCGCAATTTGAAATACATCCGTCAATGGTATCAATTTTATAATAAGCTTATTGCAATTGGGCAACAAGTTGTTGCCCAATTAGAATCTGCAAATGTGCAACAACCTGTTGCCCAAATTAGCGAGGACATTTTCTTCTCTGTTCCTTGGGGACATCATTTGTATATCCTATCGCAGTGCAAGGACGTTGCGCGTGCCGTGTTCTACCTGAAGCAGACCGTTGAAAATGGTTGGAGTCGGGCTGTTCTGCTTAATTATCTTGACACCAATCTTTATGAGCGACAGGGAAAGGCTGTGAACAATTTCAACAGATTACTAGCTAATCCTCAAAGCGAATTGGCTGCTCAAACATTAAAAGACCCTTATAACTTTGATTTCCTCACGCTTGATGGTAAATACAGAGAGCGAGAGTTAGAGCAAGCACTTACCCACAACGTTACACGTTTTTTACTTGAATTAGGTACTGGCTTTGCTTTTGTTGGAAGTCAAATTCAGTTGCAAGTGGGGGAAGACACTGTCTATCCTGACTTGCTTTTCTATCACTTGGAGCTACGCTGTTATGTGGTTGTAGAGTTGAAGGTCACAAAATTCAAAGGTGAACACTTAGGGCAATTAGGGGTATATGTGAGTGCAGTCAACCACATCAAAAAGAAACCTACAGACAATCCTACTATCGGACTGCTCATTTGCAAGACCAAGAATAACGTGATGGCACAATATGCCCTTGAATCGACCAATCAGCCGATAGGTATCTCTGAATATCAATTGTCAAGGCTTATGCCAGAGAATATTCAGAGTCAGTTGCCTACTATCGAAGATATAGAGGCAACGCTTTCAGATAAACTCGATGATGCAGATGACAATTCTACCTTCCATTGAAACTAATTTATAGAACCTACCTTATATATAATATATGACAGAAGTTTGGATAAGTGCCGCTGGCCTGTGCGGCGCCACAATCATCGGCAGCATCCTGGGCTTTTTCATCAAGGAGTTGCCACACAAATGGAACGACATCGTCCTGGGCTACTGCGCTGGCGTGATGCTGGCGGCAGCCACCATCGGCCTCATCGTCCCCGCCATTGACACGTGGCAGATGGGCGGCGGCCTTTGGGGCTACCTCTTCGTAGCCTTGGCCGTCATGGGCGGTGCGCTCTTTCTCAACGTGCTCGATATGGTCACGCCCCACATGCACACCATCACGGGCCTTGACGAGGCCGAGCATCATCGCAACTCCTCGCTCAATCGCGTGCTCCTTTTCGTCATGGCCATTGCCATCCACAAGTTGCCCGAAGGCATGGCGGCAGGTGTCAGCATGACGGACATGGCCAGCGCGGGCGGCTGGACGGTCACCTTCGGCATCGCCCTGCAAAACGTGCCCGAGGGCATGGTCATCATTGCCCCCTTGCTCTTGGCTGGCGTCAGTCCGCTGCGCACCTTCATCATCTCCCTGGCCATCGGCCTGCTCGAGGTGGTCGGTGTATGGCTAGGCTTCGGACTGGGTTCGCTGGCCGACACGATGCTACCGCTCATGCTGGGCTTCGCGGGCGGCTCTATGCTCTACGTCACGAGCGACGAAATGATTCCCGAGACCCACGCCCACGGCTATCAGAAGCAAGCCACCTATGCCCTCCTGCTCGGTTTCCTCACGCTGGTGCTCATTGAAAAGATGTTTGAATAGCCTCCCCTTCCAAGATGATTTTGCGCGCTTGAAATGTTGACGCATTGACGGCGCATAGGAATCAGGAAGACCCCGAGAAATGGGTTTCGCTCATCCAAATTCCGATTGAATAATCCCTAAGATGGTCGCCCCGCAGCCTTCGCTTTATAGGTTTGCGGGGCGACCTGTCTGCATTATGTGAAGTTTATTGCAAGGCAATGTACCGCACGTTGCTCGTGTGGCTCAGCGGTTTTCAGATGTTTGTACT
>CAMBWV010000192.1 GCA_945871755.1 uncultured Bacteroidales bacterium | reverse complement strand
TAGGGCACAAAGCGTCGCTCGCGGCGGCCCATCTGATGGCGTGTCCAACCGTTCACCTTGCGATACAGGAAAATGCACAGACGTGGTAGAATAACCGTGAGGGAGTACACGAGAACGAGACCCGTCAGGCGGTCGCCCACGCTCATCAGATTGAGATAGCTGAACATCATCAGGATGGCGAAGATGACGGTGGGCATGTAGAACGGCGAGAACAGGAGCGACACTGCCTGCGCCGAGAGAATGAGGGTTTTATTGTTTGTCATGTTGAATATGGGAAGAGCGATAGTTTGTTCAGCAATTATTTGCTTGACGTTTGGCGACGATAGCGGGCTACGGGAATGTGGAGGGCATCGCGGTATTTGGCTACAGTGCGGCGGGCCACTTGCAGACCGCGCGCCTGGAGGGCTTTCACCAGGGCTTCGTCGGACAGGGGGCTCTGCTTGTCCTCTTGGCTGATGATTTCAGTGAGGGCCGCTTTGACCTGGCGCGCCGAAACCTCTTCGCCATCGGCAGAGGTGAATTGGCCTGAGAAGAAGTGTTTGAGCGGATATACGCCGTAGAGCGTCTGCACGTATTTGGCGGTGACGGTGCGCGAAACGGTTGAGATATCAACGCCCGCACGGGCAGCCACGTCCTTGAGAGCCATCGGGCGGAGCAGGGCTTCGTCATCGTCGCCCTCGAAGAAGGCTCGCTGGATATCGAGGATGCCTTGCATGACGGCCATCAACGTTTGGCGACGGCGGTTGATGAGGAGGAGGAAACCCTGCGCGGCCTTCACCTTGCCTTGGGCATAGACGTAGGCTTCTTGCTGCTCGCGGGTGAGGGTTCCGCTGTGGTTGGCGTATTGCTGGATGCTGTCCACGAAAGCCTGGCTCACGCGCAGCGGTGGCACATCGCCCCAGTTGAGGGTGGCCGTGGCCGTTCCGTCGGGCCCTATCTGTACGAAGAAATCGGGGGTAACGGTAGGCGCGCTTTCCATAGACGATTCACCAAAAGCGCGGCCTGGCGCAGGATTGAGGTGAAGGAGCTCGTGGCGCACATGACTGGCTTGCTTGTCGTCGAAGCCCATGCGGCGAACCACCTCGTCCCAATGGTTGGCGGCAAACTCCTGATAACAGGTGTCGATGACGGCCAAGGCATCCTTGCGCCAAGGCGAATGATTGTCGGGGTCGGTCAGTTGGAGGCGCAGGCACTCTTGCAAGGAGCGGGCACCAATACCCCGCGGCTCGAAGGTCTGGAGGAGGGCCAGCAGGCGGTCCACCTCGGCCGCGTCGGTGTAGATATTGTGGTAGATGGCCAGTTCGTCGGCAATCGTGAGGGCGTCCTTGCGCAGAAAACCATCGCTATCGAGCGAGCCGATAAGGTAGTCCATGACCTCGCTCTCGTGGTCCGTGAGGTTGTGCTCGCCAATCTGGCGTTGCAACTCCTCGTAGAACGAGCCCTGGTCGGCCACCACAAATTCGCTGCCCGTCTCGGCGCGCTCAGCACGCTCGCGGAGGTAGTCGGGCACCTCGTCTTCGGAGGAGTAGTCGCCCAGGGCCACGGAGATTTCGCTGGCATCGCCGCCATCCATGACTTCGTCGTCCCCGCCATTGGAGGAGTCGGCAGACGGGTCGGCGGCATCAAGGGCAGCGTCGCGCTCATTATCGGCCTCCTCAAGTGCCTCATTGTCAATCATCTCGTTTTGCACGCGCTCGGCAAACTGCGCCAATGGGAGTTCCACCATTTGCGACAGCGCCACCTGTGCCAACGAGAGTTGTTGCACCTGTGCGGTTGTTTGTGTTTGAATGATTTTTTGGGCCATGAGTACGAGGCGTTATTTATCCTGCAAAAGTACAAAATTTATTTCTGAATTGGATTCCCATTCTGGTGCAAAAAAAGGCCCCACGAGGGGGCCGTATAGGGAAGAAGGGGAAAGAGGGGGCGGAGGGAGGGCAAAAGGAGGGCCAGAAGGGAAGGCCAAAGGGCCAAGAGGAAGGCAGAAAGAGGCCAAGAGGAGGCCCGAAGGGCCACACGGAGGGCGAAGGGGGCCAAGACGAGGGCGAAGAGGGCCACGGGCTAAGCGCCTGGGGCGCTTAGCTCTCCGCGCTCTCCGCGCTCTCCGCGCTGCCCGCGCTGCCGCGCCCCGCGCCGCCTAGGCAGGCCGCGCTGCCCCGCGCCGTAATGCGCAGATACTCCCCGGCCTTATAGGCAAAGAAACAAACCAAGACGGGCCACCGTCCCAAGAGCTGGCGTCGCAAGAGTGGCCGCAGAATCCAATAGCCGGCCAAAACAACGGGCCGCAGATGCCAGCGCGTAATCCGCTCGCACAGACAGGCCAGCGCGGAATGCTCCTGCATCGGCCCAGTCAGGCGGGAGAGCGTCCGCAGTCCCGTTTCCGTCTTGCGGAGGAAGTCGGCGTTGCGGTCCATCCCGTTGTGGATGAGCGGGGCATCAATATGCGCAATGCTATAACCGTGAATCTGGAGGTTGATGCCCATCAGTGCGTCCTCGTAGCCGTACTCCGTACACCGCTCGTCGAAAGGCAGGGCAAGGAGTACGCGGCGGTGGAACAGCACATTGAAGGTCGAAAGGCTCTCGTAGGGATGCGCCTCGCGATAAGCCACCGAGCGGCGCGGCATGGCGGCCTGTTCGTAGCGCCAACGGAGTTCGCAACCGCGTGGACAGACCGCAGGATTGCGCAGTGCGCCCACCACGACATCGGCTCGCTCGCGCGCTTCATAATAACGGCGCAAGAAGTCGGGCTCGCAGACCAGGGCATCGCAGTCGATAATGAGGCAGTATTCGCCACAGGCCTCGCGGGCAAGGTCATTGCAATTACGCGCTCGTCCCCGATTGGTTGTTTGGCGCAGATAGCGCACACCGTCGGCGGCCAGTTGTTCCGCCAGGGTGCGATTGGCCGTTTCGAGCGCGGCGTCCGTACTGGCATCATCGGCCAGCAGCACTTCGTACTCGAACGTCCCCTGCCCCTCCGCGGCCAGTGCATCGCGCAGTTGGCGGCACTGGTCCACGAGGGCTTGCAGCAGGTCCCGCACATCGTAGTTGAAGGCGGGAATCAGAATGCTCAGCATGACGCAGTCGGCTACTTGCGGTAAGCCTTCAGACCCGTCTGGAGAAACTGCACGAACTTATCCACGTCCTCATCGTAGGAGTAGGAGCGGGTGAGGGGATTGCCGTCGTTGTCCACGAGCACGTAGAAGGGCTGGGTCTGTGCGCCGAAGCGGCTCATCTGGAGGTAACTCCACTTATCGCCCACGGTGCGGAGGATGCGCTCTTGGCCATTCTCCTGCACGGTAATGTTTTCGGGCAGGCGCTCCTTCTCATCGACGTAGAGAGAAATCACCACGTAGTCTTCCTCCATCAGTTGGCTGACTTGCGGTTTCTCCCACACGGCAGCCTCCATCTTGCGACAGTTCACGCAACCATGGCCCGTGAAGTCGAGGAACACGGGCTTGCCCATCTTGCGGGCATAGGCCATACCCTCCTCGTAATTGCGGAAGGTCTGCACCTTAGCAGGCTGGAGGTTGAAATCCTGCGTGGACATGGGCGGAGCAAATGCGCTGATGGCCTTGCAGGGTGCGCCCCACAGGCCCGGCACCATATAGACGGCAAAGGCCAGGGAGATGAGGGCGAGGAAGAA
>CAMBWV010000191.1 GCA_945871755.1 uncultured Bacteroidales bacterium | reverse complement strand
AGAATGCGTGCGCGCCGAGCCGCTCGGGGCAGAGGCCATAGTAGGTGTGCGAACTGCCCAGGATGAGCAAGCGAACCTTGCGGCTGTGGCGGAGGAGGTAGGCATGTTTGTGCTTGGAGGGATTGGGCAGCGAGCGCACGTAAACCTCGCCCATAGCCAAGGGCAACAGGAGAAGCAGGGCGAAGAGCGGAATGCGCCACCGCGGAGGCAAGCTGAGGGAAATTGGGAAAGGCTTCATCGTTGCAAGATGCTTAGAACTGGGAATCAGGATACTCAGAACTGGAAATAGATAAACGCCGACTGCGCCCCGCCCCAGTAGGCCACGGCAAAGAGGAGGGCGTAGTAGATGGCCCATCGCACAGCGCGATACTGCAACGGGCCAATTGGCGGAAGATCCAGAGCGTGGGCACGTTGGCGCGTAAGCCACTCCGCCCCGACGACAAAAATCACGGGATAGAGCGTGGAGAGTCCGCCGTAGGGCGTGTGGAGATGGAGGTCGGTAATCATGCGTCCCAAATGGCTGAAGGCGGCCGTCAGGCTTTCGGAACGGAAGAATACCCAGCCGACGCAGACGAGGGCGAAGGTGCCAGTCATACGCGCCAACCGAATCGCGGCTCCCGCCACGCCCTGCGAACCTTGCGCCACGGCCTCCGCCCTTGCGCTACGGGCGGAACGGCGAAGGATATGCGGCACGAAGCAACAGGCGTGGAATACGCCCCAAGCCACAAAGGTCCAAGCCGCACCGTGCCACAAACCGCTGAGCGCGAAGACGACAAAGGTATTGCGCACCTGCCGCAAACGGCTACAGCGCGAGCCGCCCAGGGGAAAATAGACGTACTCGCGAAACCATTGCATCAGCGAGATGTGCCAGCGTCGCCAGAAGGTGGGTATGTCGGTGGCGAAATAGGGAAGGGCGAAGTTGCGCGAGAGGCGGATGCCGAAGAGGCGTGCCGTGCCAACGGCAATGTCGGAATAGCCCGAGAAGTCGCCGTAAATCTGGAAGGCGAAGAGCACGGTGCCCACGACGAGGTCGGTGCCGTCGCTCTGCGGATTGGCATAGATGGCCTGCACGAAGGGAGCCACGCGGTCGGCCAGCAGCATCTTCTTGACGAAGCCCCACAGCACAAGGCGCAGACCATCCACAACCTGGGCATAGCCCACGCTGCGCGGTGCCTGCATCTGCGGCAGGAGGTGCTGCGCCTTTTCTATCGGACCCGCCACCAGCTGCGGAAAGAAACTGACAAAGGCGGCGAAGGCCACGGCATCGCGACAGGCGAGGATGCGGCGGCGATACACGTCAATAACGTAACTCAGAATCTGGAAAGTATAGAAACTGATGCCCACGGGCAGAATGATGCGGAGCGTGGGAAGGTCGGCCCGCAAACCGAAAGCGCCCAAGAGGCGAGCCAGATTTTCGGCGAAGAAGTCGTAATACTTGAACCAACCGAGCACACCGACGCACACCACCACCGTGGCTATGCACACGGCCCGCGCGCGCCGTGGCCGTCCACGCAGCCTGCCCAACAAGAGACCGCCCGCGAATCCCACGGCGGTCATTCCAAGAATCAGGGCCAAGAAGCGCACGTCCCACCAAGCGTAAAATACGTAGCTTGCCAGGACCAACAGCGCATTCTGCCACGCCAAACGCCGCGCGGCCAGCCAATAGAGCAGCAGCAAACACGGCAAGAAAATTAGAAATGCGTAGGAATTGAACAGCACTTGGAGGGGAGTTAGTTAGGAGTTAGGAGTGGTTGGGAAACCACACAATTGAAATCTAAATAACAGGCACGCGTAGTACGCGGACTTTTTTAAGGTAGTTTATAGAACATACCTAAAAACGCAAGAGTCCCTCTATCCTAATAATACACCATATTATATATGCTTTTGCCCTTGCAGGGCGAAAGCCTCCTATGCGTCCCATCACCCAGAGCACCGCTTCGCTCTGCCCTAGGCTTGGCGCAGGTTGCCCTGCAGGGCGTACACTGCTATATGTTATATAGAGGGAGCCAACGCCCTACAAAGCCCGTCGCCATCGCCCCGAGGCAAAGTAAAGGCCGCTGAGCGCAAGCGTGGTCAGGCTGTAGATATGCTCGCTCAGCCAGCACAGGGGCAGCGACACGTGGCCAGGCATGATGACCAACAGCACGTAGAGCATATAGCCAGCCATGGCGAACAGGCCGATGTGGAAAGCCTTGCGCGTATTGCCCGAGCCCATCACGCCCGAGAGGAGGATATGACCAGGAACAGTGAGCAGATAGGACGTAAGGAGCACGTAGAGCGAGGCCTGCCCTGCCGCGATGCAGGCGGCATTGGGCGTATAGATGCGCAATACGAACTCGGGGAAGAGGGCCGCAAAGAGCAACATCGGCACGACCATGCAATAGGCCATCGTGATGGTGCGGCGCAGCAGCAGCGGAACAGCATCGAGGTTGCCGCGGCCGATGAGGTTGCTGGTGAGCGTGCTGGTCGTGGCGGCCAGCGCACTGATGGCAATGAAGAAAATGGAGGAAACGTTGCGCACGATATTCGTCACGGCCAACTCGAACACACCTAACTGCTCAACAGCCAAGAAGAAGACAAACCACGTGGAGAAACTCAGGGCATTGTGCACCATCGTCCAGATGGACAGACTGAGGATGCGACGGAAGGTAGAAAGGCGCAAGGCTGGCACGTGGTTGAGCGCATAGCGGGCGTAGTCGGTATGGCGCACCGTATAATATATATAGTAGAGCATGGACAGACCCTCGCACACCACCGTGGCAAGCGCAGCACCTGCAATGCCCATGCGCGGAAATCCGCAATGGCCGAAGATAAGCAAATAGTTGAACACCACGTTGCTGACCACCATCAACAGGGAATTGTACGTGAGCATCTTCGTGCGCGTGGTGGCCACATAATAGGCGCGGAAGAGCACCGCCACATAGGCAAAGAAAAAACCCGGCAAACGCCAATGGAGGTACTGGCAACATGCTTCCACCAACGCCTCGGACCCTACCCAAAGCGGCAGCACCCGAGCAGCAAAGAAGTAGATGCAGCCCGTCAGGACGAGCGCGAAAAGGAGCAAAATGACCAGCGTATGATAGAAGATGCGGCCTACCTCTTCGTGCCGTCCCTCACCGTTGCGCCGCCCCATGAGTATCTGTGTGCCCGTGGCCAAGCCCATGCCGAGCATGAACACAGCCGTATAAAACAAACCGCCAAGGGCAGAAGCCCCCAGCGCAATCTCACCATCTTCGTAGCGACCGAGAAAGGCGGTGTCCGTCATCCCCAGCAACTGATTCATCAATACGCTGATGAGGATGGGATAAGCCAACTTCCAAATGTGTCCGTAGGAAATACTATTCGTCATTGGCTGCAAAGGTAGTGAAAGGCGAGTGGAGAGCAAAATGAAAAACAATCGTTTTTCGATTTTGCTCTCCCGAGCCGCATCCTACCTTCTCTAAAGGTAGTGAAAGGTGAGAGGAGAGCAAAATGAAAAACCCCTGTTTTTCGATTTTGCTATCCCGAGCCGCATCCTACCTTCTCTAAAGGTAGTGAAAGGTGAGAGGAGAGCAAAATGAAAAACCCCTGTTTTTCGATTTTGCTATCCCGAGCCGCATCCTACCTTCTCTAAAGGTAGTGAAAGGTGAGAGGAGAGCAAA
>CAMBWV010000190.1 GCA_945871755.1 uncultured Bacteroidales bacterium | reverse complement strand
GCCACATGATGTCGTGGCAGTCGGCAGGGCGGTCCTGCCAGGGGAAGGGAGTCATGGTGGTGTGTTTTTTATTATTGGTAATCGCTTTTCTGGATTTTCTAGAGATTCTAGATATTCTAGAAGTTCTAGACTTTCTAGAGATTCTAGAAAACCTAGATATTCCATTTCGTGTGCTGCCCGGCTCAGAGTTGCCCGCTCTCGACCATGCGGCAGACGCGCTCAATATAATAGTCGTCGCCCTCGGGGTCGTAGTGCTTCGTGAGGCTATTGCCAAAACAGAAGGCGAGGGCCTGATAGGCGTTGGCCTTGAACGAACCGATGAAGGCTTTGGCTATGTCGTAGCCCGTCTGATTGCATTCGCGGTCGATGAGTTTGACGAGCAGGCGGCCTTGCGAGCGGCTCAGTTTCTTGAGCGTAGGCCCATAGGTGGCTTGCAGGTCCTTCTCCATTTGGTTGAGGTGGGCCATGCGCGCCTTCTTGTCGGGCAGGGTTTCGATGTATTCGTAGGTTTCGATGACCAGTATCTTGGCCAGTTTGGCCAACGGGAGCAGACGCTTGACATTGGCCACAAGGCGGTTGTAGCGCTGCCGTTCGGCCTCCGACTTGAGTTCGAGCGGCGGATATTTGTAGAAAGTGGGGAGAATGATATGTGCAATGCTGTCGCCCTCGTATTTGATTTTGCCCACGTTGACATAGATAGGCATGGCGGGCGCTTCGTCATCTGCGTTGACTGGCGAAACGTTCTCCACCTCTTGCGCCGATAGGCCAGCGGGCCAAGCGGACAGGAGAATGAGTAGCAATGTTGCAAGAAAATATCTCATATTCGGATGCGAAAATAGTAAGAAATTCTGAGACTACACATCATTTTAATTGAATTGGCACGCACGTATGAAAAAAAAGTCGTTCCTTTGTCATTGCAGTGGTCACCTATCTATAAAAAATCTTTACGACTATGGCAAAGAAAGAAAGAAATGAAAAAAAAGGTCGCCCCGCGCGACTGACGAAAAAGGATATTACGCGCCAACTCCTTGAACTCTTCGACCAGCACGCTGGCCGCCGATACAAGGTGGACGAACTCTTCAGCGAACTCCGCGCAAAGAACCATCCCTCGAAAATGCTGGTGCTCGATGTGCTGAAGGAACTGGTGCTCGACGACTATCTGGCCACCGACGGCCGCGGCTCTTACTACAGCGCGGTGCGCTCGCAGGTGATGGAGGGTACGTTTCAGCGCAAGCGCAACGGCCGCAACTCCTTCGTGCCCGACGATGGCGGACAGTCCATCCTCGTGTGCGAGCGCAACAGCCTTCATGCCCTCGACGGCGACCGCGTCAAGGTGACGATGCTCGCACGCCGCGATGGCCACACCCGCGAGGCGGAGGTCATCGAAATCTTGGAGCGCGCCAAGGATACGTTTGTGGGCGAACTGCAAGTGGAGAAGGGTTTCGGATTTCTCATCACCGAGGACCGCTCGCTGGCCACCGATATCTTCATCCCGAAGGACAAACTCAAGGGTGGAAAGCAGGGCGACAAGGCGGTGGTGCAGATTACCGAATGGCCGTCCAACTCGAAGAGCCCCATTGGCAAGGTTGTCGATATCCTCGGACGCAAGGGTGAGAACAACGCCGAAATGCACGGCATCCTGGCCGAATATGGTCTGCCCTATCGCTATCCGAAGAACGTGGAGGATGCGGCCGAACGTCTTTCGCCCGACATCACGCCCGAGGAGATTGCGCGCCGCGAGGATTTCCGCGAGGTGACGACCTTCACCATCGACCCCCACGACGCCAAGGACTTCGACGACGCCCTCTCCATCCGCCATCTGGAAGGCGAATGGTGGGAGGTAGGCGTGCACATTGCCGATGTGTCCCACTACGTCACCGAAGGCAGTATCATCGACCGCGAGGCGGAGAAGCGCGCCACGAGTGTTTACCTCGTAGACCGAACCATCCCGATGCTTCCCGAACGCCTCTGCAACTTCATCTGTTCGCTGCGCCCCGACGAGGAGAAACTGGCCTATAGCACTATCTTCGTGATGAATGAGAAGGGCGACATCAAGGATTGGCACCTGGCACACACAGTCATCCGCAGCAACCGCCGCTTCACCTACGAGGAGGTGCAACACACCCTCGAGCGCAACCGCGATGCCTCGCCCGAAGACCTTACTCAGCCAGGCGAGCACCCCGAACCGCTGCCCGAGGGCGCGCCGCTGGAAGGGGAATACGCTCAGGAACTCATCGTGCTCAACCACCTGGCCAAGACTTTGCGCGCCAAGCGTTTCAAGGACGGCAGCATCGGTTTCGACCGTGCGGAGGTGCGCTTTGAGATTGACGAAAAGGGACACCCAATTTCCACGTATATCAAGGTGGCCAAGGATGCCAACAAACTCGTGGAGGAATTTATGCTCCTGGCCAACCGCAGTGTGGCCGAAATGATTGGCCGCGTGCCCAAGGGAAAGAAGGCGAAGACGCTGCCCTACCGCATCCACGACGTGCCCGACCCCGAAAAGCTTGAGAAACTCAGCGCCTTCATTGCCAAATTCGGACTCAAGATTCGCACGGACGGCACCAAGACGGAAGTATCGAAGAGCCTCAACCGTATGCTTGAAGACGTGAAGGGCAAGAAGGAGGAATCCGTGGTAGAAATCGTTGCCCTGCGCGCCATGCAGAAGGCCCGCTATTCCGTGCACAACATCGGCCACTACGGACTGATGTTCCAGTATTACACACACTTCACCTCGCCCATCCGACGCTATCCCGACACGATGGTCCACCGCCTCCTCACGCGCTATGCCGAAGGCGGACGCTCGGTCAATGCCAACAAGTACGAGGAACTCTGCGAGCACGCTTCGGCCATGGAACAACTGGCCACGCAGGCCGAGCGCGCCAGCATCAAGTACAAACAGGTGGAGTTTATGGCCGACCGCCTAGGTCAGGAATTTGACGGCACCATCAGCGGCGTAACGGAATTTGGCCTCTACGTAGAAATAACGGAGAATGGTTGCGAAGGCATGATACCTCTCCGCTCGCTCCTCGACGACTATTACGAATTTGACGAGCGCAACTACTGCCTCATCGGCCGCCGCTTCCACCGCCGTTACCAATTGGGCGACAAGGTCCGCATCCGCGTGGACCGAGCCAACCTAGACCGCAAACAATTAGACTTCGTCATGGCCAACACTCCCAATGACAAATCCGCCCAACCGCAAAACACGCCTGTCCCCTTCCCCAGCAAAACTAAAAAGAAGGGACGCGACCGCAGCGGACGCAAGCGCCGGAAATGATAGCCAGACTATTTTCTGGGCCGAAAGATATTTTTACCGAGCCGAAAAAAAGAGCAATGCCCCCAGGAGCATTGCTCTTTTTCTTGGAAAAACGGCAGAAATAGCACTAGAAAACCTTGGAAAAACGGCAGAAAACCTCAATTTTTGCCTTGGAAAAACGGCAAATATTTTTCTATATACATTGGAAATAGCTAAAAATCAAATATATGCTACATAGAAAGGTCAATACATTTATCCGCCGCTTTTATAGCACTCTGCGAAATGCTTTATTATTGACGGGAGCACGCCAAGTGGGCAAGACATATTCTATCTAAGAAATGTACCGCACCTTGCTTGCAAGGTGTGAGTATGGAGTTCGTTCTAAGCGGAAAGGAAAGGTGAGTAAGTACTCCGAGGTGAGT
>CAMBWV010000189.1 GCA_945871755.1 uncultured Bacteroidales bacterium | reverse complement strand
AGAAGGCTTGGATTTACAATGCCGAAGGTAAGTTCATCCAGTTCGTACAGGGTGGTGCACAGACCATCGACGTGGCTGGCTACGTGCCCGGCACCTACGTTGTCAAGATGCAGAACGGACAAATCATCCGCAGCACCAAGTTCGTCGTGAAATAACAACCACGCGCCCAAGGCGCTGAATCCATAAAAAAGGAGGGCTGTACCGCCAAGGTACAGCCCTCCTTTTCGTTCGCCCTCTGTTCTCCGCGTCCTTGCTTTCCGCGGTGCCTCCCCGCGCCCCGTCCTCCGCGGCCCTTTCCTCCGCGGTGTCTTCCCGCGTCAAGGGCTCTGCGCCTCAGGCGCAGAGCAATCCCTCAAGCCCCCGCGTTCTGCCAATGCTCCAGGCAATGCCCAAAGCAGGGCTCGGCTGAGGCCGGGATGCCGACAGGCATCTTAGGCCCAGGCACCCCGCTGCCCAGCACAACCGTGGAGCGCTCGCGCCAAGCCTCGTCCCAAAGGCCGCGGTCGATGAACGACTGCAGCGTGGCGGCACCGCCTTCCACCATCAGCGAACGAATGCCGCGGCGATGGAGGGCTACAAGGAGGGTGTCAATATCGGCATAGGCTTCGAAGCCAGCAGGCAGTTCGCCCTCCGACATACGCCCTAGGACCACGCGCTGGGGCGAAGGGCCCGACCAGAAGCGCGCCGTCAGGCGCGGATGGTCGCTCAGCAGCGTCGTGTGGCCCACGAGGATAGCATCGTGGAGCGTGCGCAGATGATGCACGCGCAGGAGGGAGCGCGGCGTGGAGAGCGCCACGGGCTGTGGAAGGAGGGCATCGTCATCGCTCCAACGACCGATAAAGCCATCCGCCGATACGGCCCATTTCAGCGTGATGAAGGGGCGCTGCTGCATTTGTGCGGTCATGAAATGGTTATTGAGCGCCAAGCATTCCGCCTCGAGCACGCCCACCGTCACCTCCACGCCCGCCTCGCGCAGGATGGCGATGCCGCGGCCTGCCACCTTGGCAAACGGGTCGCGGCAACCCACCACGCAGCGAGGGATGCTCGTGCGCACGATGAGTTCAGCGCAGGGCGGTGTGCGGCCATAATGTGCACAAGGTTCCAGGCTTACGTAGATAGTACTGTCGGCCAGCAGCGCGCGGTCGGCAGGGCGCACGGAGGCAATGGCATTCACCTCGGCATGCGCCTGACCGCAGCGCACGTGGAAACCTTCGCCGATGATACGGTCGCGGTGAACAATGACGGCCCCCACCATCGGGTTGGGCGAAGCGTAGAGAGCACCGCCGCGGGCCAGTTGGATGCAGCGGCGCATCCATTTCTCGTGTTGTATGGTAGTGTTCATAGGTTTTTTCGTAAATTTGCAAGAGGTGGGCAGGATAGTCATGGCCGTTCGCTAGCGGTGGCCGCCTCCTTCTTTCCCGAGAGACGATTCTTCTCCCCCCTCCTATACCTATAATATATATGAGCAAACTATTGACTGAGATAATGGGCCACCTGTCCTCGCGCTATACGCCTTGCGAAGCGCGGGCCGTGGCCTTTGCCCTGCTGGAGGATGTCTTCGGTGTGGGGCGCACAGACGTTTACGCCGACAAAGTTAGGCAATTTTCGGAAGAGGAAGAGCAACGCCTTCGTGCTATTTTGCAACAGATAGCCGAGGGCAGGCCGCTGCAATATGCCACAGGTGTGGCGCGCTTTGACGGCAGATTGCTGCGCGTGACGCCTGCCACCCTCATTCCGCGCCCCGAAACGGAGGAACTCGTGGCCTGGGCTGCCGAGCGCGCCGAGGCGATGGAGCGAACGGAAGGTGCGCGCCGCCGCCTGCTCGATGTAGGAACGGGCTCGGGGTGCATTGCCCTTTCGCTGGCCCTCCGTCTGGGCGAAGCCTGGCAGGTCGCGGCATGGGACATTGATGCGGAAACGCTCAGCGTGGCCCGCGAGAACGCCCGCAGCCAGGGCGCAGCGGTGGAGTTCGAACAGGTGGACCTGTTGGCGCAACCGATGCCTGCCGAGCCCTTCGACCTCATCGTGAGCAATCCGCCCTATGTCTGCGAACGGGAGCGCGCAGAGATGGAGGCGCAGGTGCTGGACTACGAGCCAGCGCGCGCCCTCTTCGTGCCCGATGACGACCCCTTGCTTTTCTATCGCGCACTGGTCAGCCTTGCCCTGCGCGCCCTGCGGCCTGCGGGCTGGCTCCTGCTGGAGGTGAACCGCGCCTATGCGGAGCAGACCGCCGAACTCCTCCGACAGGCGGGCATGCACGAGGTGGAGGTGCGCTGCGACGCGTTTGGCAATCCGCGCATGGTGGGCGGTCGCCTATAGACAGAGGTAGCGCGGTTTGTTCCAAAATACGGAAAAAACAAAAAACTTTTCCGCGGGGATTTGTCTGTCACAATATCTTTTGTACCTTTGCGGTGTAAAGGTTTTTTCATCCGCATTATCAACCATAAAAACACATATTCCAATGGCTTATTTAACTGACGAAAAACTCGTGATTGTAGGTGCCGGTGGTATGATCGGCTCCAACATGGTGCAGAGCGTGCTGATGCTCGGCCTCACCCCCAACATCTGTCTCTATGATATCTACGAGCCCGGCGTACACGGCGTGTACGACGAGATGTGCCACTGCGCATTCCCCGGTGCCAACCTCACCTATACCGTTGACCCCGAGGTAGCCTTCACGGGCGCTAAGTATATCATCTCCTCCGGTGGTGCTCCCCGCAAGGAGGGTATGACCCGCGAAGACCTGCTCAAGGGCAACTGCCAGATTGCTGCCGACTTCGGTGAAAACATCAAGAAGTACTGCCCCGACGTGAAGCACGTGGTTGTCATCTTCAACCCCGCCGACGTGACGGCCCTCACCGCCCTCATCCACTCTGGCCTGAAGCCCAACCAGCTCACTTCGCTCGCAGCCCTCGACTCTACTCGCCTCCAGCAGCAGCTCGCTCAGGAATTTGGCGTGCAGCAGGACAAGGTGACCAACGCCTATACCTATGGTGGCCACGGCGAACAGATGGCCGTATTCGCCTCCAAGGCACTCGTGGACGGCAAGCCCCTCGCCGAACTCCCCATGACCGCTGAGCGCTGGGCCGAAATCAAGCACATGACCATCCAGGGCGGTTCGAATATCATCAAGCTCCGCGGCCGCTCTTCCTTCCAGAGCCCCGCATACCAGGCAGTCAAGATGATTGAAGGTGCAATGGGTGGCGAACCCTTCACCTGGCCCGCTGGTTGCTACGTCAACTGCGAGAAGTGCGGCTTCAAGAACGTAATGATGGCCATGCCCACCGTTATCGACAAGGACGGCGTTCACTTCACCGCTCCCGAAGGCACCGAAGAAGAAATGGCAGCCCTCGCAGCATCCTACGAGCACCTGCAGAAGATGCGCGACGAGATCATCTCCCTCGGCATCATTCCCGCTGTAGAAGATTGGAAGAACGACAACCCCAACCTCTAATCCCTACGCCATCCTATCAACCCCAATAATTGCGGGGCCTGCATCAAGCGACGCAGGCCCCGCAAACTTTTTGGGGGATAATGGGTAAAAAGGTCGGGCCTCATGTCAAGGAAAAGGTGTATCTTTGAACCACTAATTTGAATTTCATGGACAATATGCCAAACGACCTCAAGCGATACGATGATGGTACGCCCAGCGTCATGCGCAAGACAACGGTCTATTCTTCGTTGCACTTCTATCGCAAGAGCGATGTGCTTGTACAACTCACCAAAGC
>CAMBWV010000188.1 GCA_945871755.1 uncultured Bacteroidales bacterium | reverse complement strand
ATGTCGCGGTTGATATTGGCGCCACCGAGGGGGATAACGGCCATGTGGCGGAGGAGGTTGTTTTTATAGACAGACACGCTGGTGGTCTCTGCACCCATATCCACGAATACGCAACCGCTACGCTTCTCGCTCTCGGAGAGCATGGCGTCGGCGAGGGAGAGGATGGTGATGGGCATACCCGCGATGCCGATGCCGGCTTGACGGAAGCAGTTGTTGATATCCTCGCAGATGGACGAGTTGGCCACGATATTGAGGAAGTGCCCCTCAATGCTTTCGGTCTGTACGCCCACGGGGTCCAGGAGTTGCTGGGTGCCGAGTTTGTACTCTTGGGGAATGACGGAGAGGATTTCGCGCTCGGGAGTGCTGGCTGCGAGGTTGGTATCGCCCATGCGCTCAATGATTTCGCCAGTCACAACGGTTTTGGCGGGGAAGTCGCGAAGGACCTTGTTGGGCACGGTGTGCATACCCATACCGCCGATACCTACGTAAACGTGACTGATACGTTTCTGCAGTTTTTTCTCGAGCTTTTCTTTGATGTTGGTGATGCACTGCGTCATTTTGTTGACGTTGTTGATGCGTCCCTTCCGGATGAAGTTTTCCGCTGGTTCCTGTGCGCAGGCCAGCACCTGGATAGCGCCGTCGGGCTGTTTGCGGCCAGCCAAGGCGGTAACCTTCGACGAGCCCAGCTCAATCGCCACTATGAAATTGTCTTCTTTTGCCATAGCTATGTCTTTATTATTTATAATCGGTATTGGGAAACATTTGAGAGGGAGACCAACCCAAGGCTAATTGCCTGCGGGTGCGGCCGCGGCGGGTTTATCGGCCGTACCTTTCGTGGCGTTTGTGCCAGCCGTATTGGCGGCCGCGGCAGGCGTAGCCTTTGTACCCGCACCAGGGTTGGCTGTTCCCGCGGCCTGCTGTGCGGTGGAATCAACACGGGGAGCGACGGACGGCAGTTTCTTCTCGGGCTTGACGAAACGCGGGTCGCGCTCGGCCACCACCTGATTGAAGAACTCCACGCTCACACTCTTGTACGTGTTCCAGCCCACCTTGGGAATAACCTTCTCGTAGAAGGCGCGCAGGTGTTCAAACTTGCGGGCGATGCTGTCGGAGTTGCCAAAATGAATAACTACGTCACTGGCCACGCGGGTGTAGAGGTCCATCTTGCGGTCGGGGCGCACGTAGATTTGGGTGATGAGGTCGTCCCAGAAGGGGTTTGTGCGCAGAAACTTGGCCATCTTTACGAGGTGTTGGCGCACGTAGGCGGTGTCGATATGTCCCGAGGCCACCACGAGGTTGGCGTTGTATTGCTGTTCCTTCATCTTGAGGCCGTCTTCGTCGATATAGTAGGCGTTGCGGCCTTCGGGCATCACGCGCAGGATGGGCAGGCGCTGCGTCACGTTGAGGTTGACGATGCCGCTGGGCGACTTATAGCACTCCACCGACTTGATGAAACTGTTGGCTTCGAGGGCATTGACGATTTTCTGCCCATCGATAGAGTCCATCAGCAGGCCAACGGGGTCGAGCTGCGCCACCTTAAGCAGTCGGCACACTTCGTCGGTGGTGATGAAGCCCGAGTGTACGCTGTCGGTGAAGGTCACCTGCACGCCCGTGCACACGGTCGGGTCTTCCTTGCCCGTCGTATGGATGAAGGCGTAGATGAGGTAGCCCGCCAGGACGGCGATGAGCAGCAGTTTGAATAGGGTTTTCATTCGTTTTCTTCGGTGTTGAAATTATTGCTGCTCCAACAGGAGTTGCTTGATAGCGGGCACCTGATTGTCCAGGTCGCCTGCGCCGAGCACAACGAGCACATCGTAGTGTCCCTGTCGGAGGATGGCCTGCACGTCGCTCTTCTGGCAGAGTTGTTTCTCCATGTCGGGGCGCAGGGCATCGTAGATGAGTTGGCTGGTCACGCCTTCGATGGGCAATTCGCGTGCGGGATAGATTTCGGTGAGTATCACCTCGTCGAGCAGGGATAGGGCCTCGGCAAATTCGCGGTAGAAGTCGCGGGTGCGGGTGTAGAGGTGGGGCTGGAAGATGGCTGTAATCTTGCGGCCGTCAAACACCTCGCGCAGGGAGAGGATGCTCTGGCGAATTTCCTCGGGATGGTGGGCGTAGTCGCTGAGGAAGACGAGGCGGTCCGTCTTTATCTGGAAATCGAAACGGCGATCTACGCCTGCGAAGGTGGCCATGGCTGTGCGAATCTCCTCTGCCGTGGCGCCTGCCACCTGTGCCAGGGCCATCGCTGCGATACCGTTGTCGATATTGATGCTCACGGGCACGCCCAGTTCGATACCTTCGATATTGCCCAGGGGCGAAACGAAGTCGAAGGTGATACGTCCGCCACCGATGCGCAGGTTTTCGGCATGGAAGTCGCCCTCGTGGCGACCGTAGTCGTAGCGGCGCACACCTGCTTGCAGGCGCTCGTCAATCTCCACACCGCGGGCCACAATCAGCGCACCGCCTTCCTGCACCAGACTGGTGTAGTGGGCGAAACTCTCCTTGTAGGCCTCCACGGTGCCGTAGATGTCGAGGTGGTCGGCGTCGGCTGCGGTGATAACGGTGGCGTAGGGGCGGAGCTGGTGGAAGGAGCGGTCGAACTCGTCGGCCTCGATGACCACGTACTCGCTCTCGCTGTTGAGCAGGTAGTTGGTGCCGTAGTTTTTGGTGATACCGCCGAGGAAGGCATTGCAGCCCACGTGGCTCTGGTGCAAGAGGTGCGCCAACATGGAGGTGGTCGTGGTCTTGCCGTGCGTACCTGCCACGCAGAGGCCCTTGCGGCTGCGGGTCAGCAGACCGAGAACATAGGCGCGCTTCTGAATCTCGAAACCTTTGCTGCGGAACCATGCCATCTCGCGATGGTCGGCAGGGATAGCCGGGGTATAAACCACGAGGGTGTGTGCGGGATTGCGGAAGGCCGCGGGGATGCTTTCGGGGTCGTCGGTATAGTGAATCTGTGCGCCTTCGGCTGTGAGGCGACGGGTGAGTTCGGTTTCCGTGCGGTCGTAACCGCCCACTGCGATGCCTTGGGCCAGGTAGTAGCGCACGAGCGCGCTCATTCCGATGCCGCCGGCACCTATGAAATAGATGGATTCTAACTGTTGCATGCTTTCTTCAACTTATTTACAATGAACGACTTGCCACGCTCAATGGGCACGCCCGCTCCCAGTCCTTTCGGCTGTTTGAGGATGACGTGCAAGCGTACGTCGCCATTATGTCGCAAAGTTAGGAAATATTTTTGGCTTTTCTAGGAATTTTTGGTGGCGTTTTTTTCGCGGGGATATTTTTAGGGATGTAGCTGACTAGTTTGCGCGGATGGCGAGTTGGGCGGTACTTGCACAAACCGCCCATTACTTCGCCCTCGTAATATACAACACGCCAGCACCCGTCTGCTGCAAATCGCTGCAAATGTGCTTTTGAAGAATGTTGCGAAGTGTTAAAGCGATTTGGATTTCGGCGGAAAATGTATTATCTTTGTCCTAGAAAAGAGGAGAGAGCCCTAAACACGCGGGTTCTCTCCTTTTTTTGGGCAAAAAAAATGGTTGTTTTACCTCAGAGGTAGAAAAAAATACCTCTGAGATAAATTTTTTTCTTGGAGTTTGCGGATTTTTTCTCCGTAATGTTGGTGGGGTTTTGGGGGATATAGAGCCGCCGAAAGTTAAAACATATTTATTTTCGCTAGGGGCAGATTTAACATTTCGGGGTTAGGATATGGAGTAACGTGAAAGTACCGCACCT
>CAMBWV010000187.1 GCA_945871755.1 uncultured Bacteroidales bacterium | reverse complement strand
CTTTCACGTTACTCTCCTTCCCTTATCGTCCCAGCATTACGCGGCGGCCATTGAGGATATAGACTCCGCGGTCGGTGGGGCGAGTTATGCGACGGCCCGAGAGGTCGTAGCAGTGGGTGGTAGTGGCGGGGGTGGTGGTGACGGACTGGAGGCCCGTGGCGATGCTGCTCTTCTTGAAATTCCAGATGGAGGCTCCCCAATCCTTCGGCTTGAGAATGACGTTGGAGAAGGCGTTGGGATTGGTGTACCAACTATATGTGCCTGTGGATTCAACGATGGCTATACCCTTGGCGCCTTGGTCGGTAGTGATTTCAACGGGCATCCAGGCTGTGCCTGCCTTGTCGGCTGTGCCGTTGGCATAGATGGTGGCATCGGCGGTGGAGGAGCACACGTAGGCATAGCGGTCGTTGGCCTTGTTGACTAGGCGTGCCGTGCCGTTGGCCTGCTTCTCGATGCGCCAGAGTTGGTTGTCGCTCGTTTCGTTGAGCGTGGCGGGAACGACCTTGCCCGAAGCGGCATCGAGGGCGGCATAGTAGTTGGTGAAGTAGGCATTCTGGATGCGATAGTAGTAGGCCGCATCGAAACTGTCGAGGATGGAGGCGCGGGGCATGGCCAGGTATTCGTTGTAGAGGTCGAGGTAGTGCATGTAGGTGGCCTCATCGACGATATCATTGAGGGCCTCGCGGGCGGGGGTGATAATCTCGGTAGCGAGGAAGGCCAGGGCGGCTTCGGAGGGTGCGCCTACCTTGCCCGGCACGGTGGTGAGGATGATCCAGTCGCACTTGTCGCAGAGGGCGGCGAGCCACTGGCTGTAGTCCGTCACCTCCTCGATGCGCCAGGTGCCGGGATAGCAGAGCGCGGGTTCGTTGGCGGCATACACCTGGCCCGTGCAGTTGGCGTTGAGGCGCTTCACGCTGCCCGTGGCGGCGGAGGTGTAGCCTGCAACGGCAGAGATGTTGACGCTACCGGGGACGTAGGTGAAGGTGCCGCTGGCGATGGTGGCGCGATCGATGCGAACGGGCGTACCGTTGTCGCTGAGGGTGACGGCAGCGCCGTAGGTGGGCATGGCAATCTGCTTGCCCGTCAGACGGCTGACGAGGACGTAGCCGCTCGTGCCGTTGGGCTCGAACTGCCAGAGTTCTTCGGGCTCCGTCTGCGGCGTATAGTGGAAGCGCACACCGCCATCGGCGGCCACGTACATCGTTGAGCCTGCGTATTGCTTCTTATAATAAGTAGATTGCGAAACGATGCGATAGTTCTTGCCGCTCTGGGGCTGGGTGATGGGGGCAGCCTTGTATGCCGCGAGGGCAGTGGCGAGGGCCGACTGGGCATCGGCATCCTCGAGGTCGGCATCGGCCTGCGTGTAAGCCGTCTGGAGGGCATCGTGGAGGTCGGCAGCGGGGAAACCTACACCGCCGCGGATACTCTGGGCGAGGATGCTGGCAGCCTCTTGCAGGTGCTGCTCGGCCTCGGAGAGTTCGGCGGGCTCGAAGTAGTGCTTGGCGTAGGTGTAGCCCAGACCTTCGAGGATTTCATCGTGCGACTGGATGCGCTGGAGGAAGGACATCCAGTTTTTCTTGGCATTGGGCAACCAGCCGATTTCGGAGATGGCGAGCATACGCGGCAGGAGTTGGTACTCGAGTTCGATGCTGTCGTTGAGGGTCTCGGCCCAGAGGTTGCCCTGCACGCCGAGGCAGAAGTCTTCGCGGCCCGAGAGACTGCCGAGGGGGTTGAAGTTGTAAACGGTGGGGAGATCGACCACGCGGTCCTCGCTCCAGCCGCCGAAGTAGGGTTCGTCGACAACCGTACGTGTCTTGTCAACCTGCATCATGTCGAGATAGAGCGTCTGGTAGGGCACAACGATGCTCTTCATGCCGAGATCGGCGGCCTGACGGCTCTTGTCAATGCTGTTCCAAGCCATGACGACGGGCTTGGTCTGGTTGGTTGTTTTCCAGTTGCCCAAGAGTTCGTCCCAAACGACGATATCCTTGCCAAACTCCTGCTTGAGGTAGATGCCCAACTCCTCGACGAGCCAGGACTGCAACTGATTGACGCCCGTCAGCCCTTCGTCCTGGACGCGGCGCAGGCAGTCCTCGTTGGTGGCCCACTGCTCCGTGGGACATTCGTCGCCACCAATGTGGATGTAGGGATGGGGGAAGATGCGGGCCACGTGGCCAAGGACGCATTTGAGGAAGTCGATGACCTCGTCCTTGCCGACATTGAGCACGTCGTGGGAGATGCCGCCCGGCAGGCGCACGCTGTACTCCTTCGATGGGTCGCAACTGAGTTCGGGATAGGAGGCAACGGCAGCCACCATGTGGCCAGGCAGGTCGATTTCGGGAAGGATTTCGATGTGGCGTGCGGCAGCGTAGGCCACGATTTCGCGGAGTTGGTCTTGCGTATAGTACATGCCGCGGCCGTACTCCGTATCGTCATAGAAAGCAGGGGTTGTGCCGGGATTGGTGAACGAACCGCTGCGCACGGCTCCTACCTCTGTCAAGCGGGGATATTCGGGGATTTCGATGCGCCAGCCCTGGTCGTCGGTGAGGTGCCAGTGGAGGCGATTCATCTTGTAGAGGGCCATGATGTCGAGCACACGCTTGACCTCTTGCACGCTGAAGAAATGGCGCGACACGTCCATCATGAAACCGCGATGGCCGAGGAGGGGGCTGTCCTGAATGCTGACGTAGGGCAGGGTCCATTCTACGGGGTTGCGGCGCGCGAGTTGGGGATTGAAGAAGGCGCGGGGGAGCAACTGGCGCAGGGTTTGGAGGGCGTAGAAGAAGCCAGTGGTGGTGGCAGCCTTGATGGTGACGCCCTGGGCCGTCACGTCGAGGTTGTAGGCTTCCTGTCCGAGGGTATTGTCCTCGACGAGGCAGATATTGTTGTCGGCCTGCGTGCCCGCGGTCGGGCTCAGGGTGAGCGCAATGCCGCTGGCAGCCTTGAGTTGGGCTGCGAAGGTTTCGGCATCGGCTTTCACCTCGTCGTTGGGATAGGTGATGGCGGTCAGATGGCTGAGGGAATAGTCGCCCTCCTGCGTCTCCATGGACAGAGGTTGCGGAATGACAGCAATACGGCCTGCCTCCTCGAGCGCAGAGGCATCAACGAACTGGATGGCGTTGTTCGCGTCGCCCTTGGTCCACAAGCCTGCACCACGATTGTCGGACGGTCCGCCCCAAAGGTTGATGGCCAAGGACGTGTTGCCCACAGGCACCACCTCGAAGGCATCGCCATAGGCTTGTATCAGGAAGCGCGTGACGCCCGATGGGGAAGCGGCAGCCTTGATTTTCTGCTCCTTCGCAGCGGAGGAGACGTAGAGTTTCAGCCCCGTCTTGCTGGTAAACGTATAACCATTGGAGGCATCGCCCGTCACCTTGAACCATTCGCTGTCGGCATAGGTGGGTTGATTGACGGTGATTTCGCCACCAGCGGCCGAGGCATTGATCACCTTGCCGCCATTGGTAAACTGAATGAGATACCACACCTCGTTGTCGTCGGTGCTGACCGTAGGCAGGGTAGCTGCGCGTGCGGCTGAGAAGAGGCTTATCAGCGCACAAAACAAAAGGGAAATTTTGTGTAACATAGTATTAAGGGTTTTGATTGATAGTAGCGGTTGGGGAGAACCCCAATAGAAATCTAAATAACAAGGCGCGCATAGAGCGCGGAGGTTGAAGCACGCCCTGAAAGGGCAGCCTGCTCTTAGCCCAGGGCAGAGCGAAGCGGCGCCCTGGGTATTGTCGTCCGTCTCCCGTCTC
>CAMBWV010000186.1 GCA_945871755.1 uncultured Bacteroidales bacterium | reverse complement strand
TCTTTGGCTCCGACGAAAACTTCGACGTCATCGTCAACCCCGACAAGGGCGACTTCGAAATCTACCGTAACCGCGAGGTGGTGGCCGACGACGAGCTGGAGGACGAGAACAGCCAGATTTCTCTCTCGGCCGCACAGCAGATCGACCCCGACTACGAAGTGGGCGAAGAGGTGAGCGAGGAAATCAATTTCGCTAAGTTTGGCCGCCGAGCCATCCTGACCCTCCGCCAAACGCTGGCTAGCAAGATTCTCGAGCTCGAGCACGACGCGCTCTACAACAAGTACAAAGACCGCGTGGGACAAATCATCGCTGCCGAGGTCTATCAGACCTGGAAGAGCGAAACCCTCCTCGTGGACGACGAGAACAACGAACTGCTCCTGCCCAAGTCGCAGCAGATTCCCCGCGACTTCTTCCACAAGGGCGACACCATCCGCGCCGTCATCGACCGCGTGGACAATACGAACGGCAATCCCAAAATCTACCTCAGCCGTACGTCACCCGAATTTCTGCGCCGCCTTCTGGAAGCCGAAATTCCCGAAATCACCGACGGCCTGATTCAGGTGCGCCGCATCGCCCGCATTCCTGGCGAGCGTGCCAAGATTGCCGTTGAGAGCTACGACGACCGCATTGACCCCGTAGGCGCTTGCGTGGGCGTGAAGGGTGCGCGCATTCATGGCATCGTGCGCGAATTGAACAACGAGAATATCGACGTCATCAACTTCACCAACAACCAGCAGCTCCTCATCCAGCGCGCCCTGAGCCCCGCCGAGGTGAGCAGCATTCACTTGGACGAAGAAAACCGCAAGGCCGACGTCTATCTGCGCCCCGAAGAGGTGTCGCTGGCCATCGGTAAGGGCGGTATGAACATCAAGTTGGCCTCCATGCTGACCGAATACACCATCGACGTATATCGCGACGTGCCGGGCGAAGCACAGGAGGAGGATGACATCTACCTGGATGAGTTTGCCGACGAAATCGACCAGTGGGTGATTGATGCCATCAAGGCTATCGGCCTCGAAACCGCCAAAGACGTGCTCAACGCACCGCGAGAGATGCTGATTGAAAAGGCAGACCTCGAAGAAGATACTGTGGATGACGTGCTGCAAGTGCTCCGCTCAGAATTTGAAGAAGAGGAGGGCCAGGCATAATCCTTCCCCCCTACTCTTCTGCCGCTAGCGCAGTCTAATCAACCGGGTAGGACCCCTACCTGAATCATCCACCACTTCCGAAAAATCAATAGAATGAGTATCAGACTAAATAAAGTTATCAAGGAATTCAACGTCGGCCTGCAGACCGTGGTAGATTTCTTGGCCAAAAAAGGCCACAAGGTGAACGCATCGCCCAGCGAAAAGATTGACGACGCACAGTACGAACTGCTTCGCAAAGAGTTTGGTAGCGATAAGGACCTGAAGAACGAAGCCGAAAAACTCTTCCAGGACCGACAGAAGGAGAAGGAAAAAGAAAAGGCGCAGAAGAAGGCAGCCGCTGCCTCCGAAATGATTGAAACCACTGTGCCCGAAGAACTGCGACCCAAAGTCGTGGTGAAGGGAACCGTGGATCTCAATCCCAAGCCCGCGCCCGCACCTGCTCCTGCTCCTGCTCCCGCTCCCGCTGAGCAGGAAGAACCCGCTCCTGCTCCTGCCACGCCCGAACCCACACCGGCGGCTGAACCTACAGCTGAGACTAATCCCGAACCCGCACCTACTCCTGTGCCCGAGGCTGAAACCGAGCCTCAGGAGAAGCCCAAGGCTGAGCCTGCTGCACCAGCTAAGCCCGCCGAGGGAAAGAAGCGTAAGGAAAAGCCTTCCGTGGAAGAGCGCGCCAAGGCCATCGGCGAAGAACAGGATGGTGTATTCAAACTCCACACAAAGGTGGAAGTGACAGGCCCGAAGGTGCTCGGCACCATCGACCTCTCCTCGCTCAACCAGAATACGCGCCCCAAGAAGAAGACCAAGGAGGAGCGCCGCAAAGAACGCGAAGAGAAGAACCGCCAGGCTGCTGGTGCCAACGGACAGAACGGCGAGAAGCGTAAGCGCAACCGTATCGGAAAGGAGAAGGTGGACGTGAACGCTGCTGCCAACCAACCGCAGGGCGGCAACGGACGCCGTGGCAACAACCAAGGCGGCAACGCTCAGGGCGGTAGCAAACGACAGAAGGAACGCAACCGCAAAGCACAGGCTGCCATCAAGCCCGAAGTAAGCGACGAGGACGTAGCAAAGCAGGTAAAGGAAACCCTGGCACGCCTGACGAGCAAGACAAAGGGCTCGAAGGGCGCCAAGTACCGCAAAGAGAAGCGCGAACAGGCACGTGCACAGCAGGAAGAGCAGATGCTCGAAGCAAAGGCAGAGAGCAAGGTGCTCAAACTTACGGAATTTGTGACGGCCAACGAACTCGCCACGATGATGGACGTGCCCGTGACAAAGGTTATCGGTACGTGTATGAGCATTGGCATTATGGTCAGCATCAACCAGCGTATGGATGCCGAAACGATTGATCTCGTGGCCGAAGAGTTTGGTTTCAAGACGGAATTTGTCAGTGCAGACGTACAGGATGCCATTGCCGAAGAGGAGGACAACGAAGAAGACCTCGAGCCCCGCGCTCCGATTGTGACTGTCATGGGTCACGTGGACCATGGTAAAACCTCACTCCTTGACTATATCCGCAAGGCTAACGTCATTGCCGGCGAGGCTGGCGGTATTACCCAGCATATTGGTGCGTACAACGTGACGCTGGAGAACGGCCGCCACATCACCTTCCTCGACACCCCGGGCCACGAAGCCTTTACCGCTATGCGTGCCCGCGGTGCACAGGTGACGGACATCGCCATTATTATCATCGCTGCCGATGACGATATCATGCCTCAGACGAAGGAGGCCATCAACCACGCTGTGGCTGCCAACGTGCCCATCGTCTTTGCCATCAACAAGATTGATAAACCCCACGCCAACCCCGACAAAATCAAGGAATCGCTGGCCGCTATGAACTTCCTCGTGGAAGAATGGGGCGGTAAGTACCAGAGCCACGACATCTCGGCCAAGAAGGGTATCGGCGTGAACGACCTGCTCGACAAAGTGCTGCTCGAAGCCGATATGCTCGAACTCAAGGCCAACCCCAACCGCCGCGCGGTGGGTACGGTTATCGAAAGTTCGCTGGACAAGGGACGCGGCTACGTGGCCACCGTCCTTGTGAGCAACGGTACGCTCCGCCAGGGCGACGTCGTGCTGGCAGGTACGAACTACGGCAGGGTGAAGGCGCTCTTCAACGAGCGCAACCAGCGCGTGCAGGAGGTAGGTCCTTCGCAGGCTGCCACCCTGCTTGGTTTCAATGGCGCACCGCAGGCTGGTGACCAGTTCCACGTGATGGAGACGGAACAGGAAGCCCGCGAAATTGCCAACAAGCGCGAACAGCTCCAGCGCGAGCAAGACCTGCGTACCCACAAGATGCTGACGCTCGACGAAGTGGGCCGCCGCATCAAGTTGGGCTCGTTCAAGGAACTCAACATTATCGTCAAGGGCGACGTGGACGGTTCTGTCGAAGCCCTCTCCGACTCTTTCATCAAACTCTCTACGGAAACTATCGCCGTCAATGTTATCCACAAAGGCGTGGGTCAGATTTCGGAGAACGACGTAACGCTGGCCGCTGCTTCGCAAGCCGTCATCGTTGGTTTCCAGGTGCGTCCCAGCCAAATGGCACGCAAGTTGGCCGAGAAGGAAGGCGTAGAAATCCGCCAGTACTCTGTCATCTACGATGCTATCGAGGAAGTGAAGGAGGC
>CAMBWV010000185.1 GCA_945871755.1 uncultured Bacteroidales bacterium | reverse complement strand
CCCTCCTACCTGTACATTTGTACGGCAAGGCTTGCGACATGGACCAGCTGAAGGCGCTCGCCCATCGCCACCGGTTGCGAATTGTGGAAGATGCGGCGCAGGCTCATGGTGCGAGATATGCCGACGGGCGGCGCGTAGGTACGGGCGGTGATGCAGCCGCCTTCAGTTTCTATCCGGGCAAGAACCTAGGTGCCCTTGGCGATGGCGGAGCCGTGGCGACCAACGATGCGCGCCTGGCTGCGCTGGTCCGCGAATATGCCAATTATGGTGCAGCCAGAAAGTACGAGCACCGCGTGCATGGTTGCAACAGCCGCCTAGACGAAATCCAAGCTGCCGCCCTGCGCACGAAGCTCCCGCTGTTGGATGCCGCCAACGCCCGACGCCAAGCCCTCGCGCAACTATACGATGCGGGCATTCAAAATCCTGCTGTGCATATACCATATATATATAAGGAGTGTTCGCCGAGCGTTTACCACATCTATCCCATCCTCTCGCCCCACCGCGATACCCTGCAATCCTACCTGCGCAGCGAAGGTGTGGAATGCCTCATCCACTATCCCCACGCCATTCACCAGCAGCAGGCTTTTGCGGCCCTTGCCCACCTGCATTTCCCGCAGGCCGAACGCTTTGCGGCTCAGGTGCTCTCCCTGCCGCTGCATCCGCTCCTGACGGACGAGGAGGCGCACGCCATCATTCGCCTTGTCAATGCCTTCCGCCCCGAAAATCATTAACCCTGAAAATCTTCCCTCTATTACTATGACTCTCGATATTCTGATTTGCTCCATCGACAAGGGCATCGTGAGAATTGTTGACGTTCTCCTCCCGCCGCAGCCCCAGATTCGGTATCTGATTTCCTATCAATACACCGACGAGCGCTACCTTGAACTGATTCCCGAACAGCTCCTGAGCCGTGCGGACGTCGTGCTCTATAAATACAAGGGTCAGGGCCTGGCTGCCAACCGCAATCTCGCCCTCGAGCGCGCCACCTCGGAATACGTCATGTTTGCCGACGACGACACACGTATCAGTCCCGACATCACCTCCATCATCGAAGGTACCTTCTCGCAAGTGCCCGACCTCGACATTGCCTTCTACCAGGCCAGCACCTACACGGGCAAACCGCTCAAGAACTATCCTGACGAGGCTTTCGCCATGCAGCAGCCGCCCAGCACGTATTCCATTTCCACCATTGAAATGGTGTGCCGCCGCAACAGCATTCAGGGCAAATTGCGATTTGACGAACGTTTCGGACTGGGCACGAAGTTCCTCACCTGCGGCGAAGAGGAAATCTGGCTGCACGATGCCTTGCGCTTCGGACTGAAGATGCACTACTTCCCCGTGAAGGTGGTCGAGACTTCTACCATGCTCAAGAAGACCCTCATCTACGTAGATGCAGGCGTACAGCGCAGTCGCGGTGCCTTCACCTATTATATGTATGGACAGCGTGCGTGGTGGCACTGCCTCCTCTTTGCCCTCCGCTCTACGCGCCAAGGCCGCTGCCACTTCTGGCCCATGATGCGCCATCTGGCCGAAGGCATCCGATATATGCAACGCACCCAATAGTCTCTCCTGCCCATGCAACAACCCACCATCGAAATCCTCATCTGCACCATCGACAACCGCATTGATGCGGCGCTGCGTGTGCCCATTGCCCCCTTGCCCAACGTCCGCTACCTGGTTTGCTGGCAGCAGACCCACCAGGTGGCCCTCAATCAGCAGGAGCGGGTACTGCCAGAGCGCGAGGACGTTCGTATTCACAGTTGGAATGGTTGTGGCCTCTCGGCAAATCGCAACGAAGCCCTGGCCCAAGCCTCGGGCGACTTCCTCCTCATTGCCGACGACGACGAGATATTGCGCGCAGACCAACTGGAGGGCCTCACCCATCTACTGACGAAGCACGAGCAGACTACGGATATTTTTCTCCTGCGCATGCAACGCTCAGATGGTTCCTTCCCGAAGCCCTACCCCTCCACGCCCTTCCTTTATCCCCATTGTCCGCACGGTTACTTCCCTTCATCCTGGGAGATTCTGATTCGCCGCACGTCCCTCCCCCGTCTGCCGCAGTTTGATGTGCGCTTTGGCCTTGGCAGCGAGCGCCTGGCCTGTGGCGAGGAGGAAGTTTTCATCCATCAGGCATTTGCCAACGGTGCGCAGATAGCGTTCTTTCCCTATACGATTGTCAACATTCCAGGCAAGACCACGGGCGACCTGTTCCTCCAGAGTGCCGCTGTCCGTCGCAGCAAAGGAGCGGTGCTCACCCTTCTCCACGGAACGCTGAGTGCCGTCCTGCGTTGTTTGAAATTTGCCCTGCTCATACATCGCCAGCATCCCGAGTGCTCCTGGGGGAAATGCTATCAATATCTAAGGGATATGCTGGAAGGCGTTCGCTATATCCGCGCAACGCAATAACAATGCCCCACACTCTCCCCAAGGACGAGTGACGGGGCATTCTAATTATTATTGAATACACCATGCCAACCCCACTATTCACCATAGTCATCCCCTATTTCAACCGTGCGCAGTTTCTGCCAGCCACCCTTGCATCGCTCCACCAGCTGACCTATCGCCCGCTGCGCGTTCTGCTGGTGGACAATCATTCCACGGACACATCGGCCGCCCTCTGCCGCGAGTTTGCCGAGCAGCACAGCGCGCCCGATTTCTCCATACGTTTGCTCGAGCAACCCAAACCTGGTGCCGCCGCAGCACGCAATGCGGGGTTAGCACAGGTCGAAACGCCCTACGTCTATTTCTTCGACTCCGACGACCTCCTCACTCCCACGTTCTTCGACGACGTCGCCGCCCTTCTCAGCCAGCAAACAACCAGCAAACAAGTAGATATGCTCACGCTCACCACAAGGATGACCTTCCCCGATGGCCGTTCCGTCCTGCGCCGTCCGCGTCCTTCCACCTCTGCCGTCCGTCAGGTGCTCACGGGCATGCTCTCCACCCAAAGCGTGGTGTGGCGCACAGCCTTCCTCCGCGACATCGGCGGTTGGAACGAGAGCGTGATGGTTTGGAATGACTGGGAATTAGGTCTGCGCGCCCTGCTGGCCAACCCAACCATGCTAACCCTCCCACACGAAGGCTACCATCAAATCCAACAACACGCCCAAAGCATCACGGGCGAAAGCTTCTCTTCGCGCCTACCCCAACTCCTTCACAGTTTCTCCCAAGCCGAACAAGCGGCCCACAACCATCCCACCATCCTCCAGGCCCTAGACGGCCGCCGCCTCATCCTGGCAGGCCATATCCACCACGAAGGGAATCCCCAAGAAGCCGCCCAACTCCGCGCCCAAGTCCTCAGCCGTCGCACCACCTGGCGCTGGCACCTCTTCGCCTTCTACTGCTTCCGCATCCGCAAAGCAGCCTGGCAAATCTATACCCTACTCTTCGCAGCAGCGAAGATGTGAGCGATTTGTTGTAACTGCTCAGGTGGCAGCTGATAAAACAAAAACCTAAAAAACCCCTTGTACTTGATGCAAAATGTCTCTAGCGAGACACTTGATGCGGTGTCTGACTGAAATTCCCTGTGCAAGCTCAGCGATTTTCAGTCAGCCATCGCATCACCCTGTCGGGTTTTGCATCAAGCACAAGGCGATAAACAGGAAATAAACACCATCCGGCTGAAATCATCATCGAAAACTAAAGGAGATAGACACCATTCTAGTTGTAATCATCATCTAAATCAAATGCAGATACACAACGGAACGATGTGCCGCGGCCGAGGAAATGGGTTTATTTCCTGTTTATCGCCTTGAAGAGGCTGACAGCCTTCT
>CAMBWV010000184.1 GCA_945871755.1 uncultured Bacteroidales bacterium | reverse complement strand
AAACTCCGTACTCACACCTTGCAAGCAAGGTGCGGTACTTTCACGTTACTCCCTTCCTCTCGGTACTTTCACGTTACTCCCTTCTTCTCAGTTCTTTCACGTTACTCCATGGCCCTGACAATGAGAACGAACACCCTACTCACACGTTGCAAGCAACGTGCGGTACGTTACTCACCTCGGAGCTCTACTCCCCTTGGCTCTTCACCACTTCGTCCGCGCAATGTCCGCAGAACTCTGGGGCATACAGGCTGGCGAGGCGGCTGAGGCCCTGGCTGTAGGTGCCTGCGCGGTCCACGTAGTATTCCTCCGTGTATTCGTGCGTACCTTTGGCCATGTGCTCGAAGAAACATTGGGTTTCGGTGTCCTTCACGGCGCGGTAGGCCCAGAGGTTGCCAGCGCAGGAATAGCCGCTGAGCGGATGGGCCGGGGCGAAGCAGGCGGGGCGGTGGGCCGTGAGGCAGACGAAGTCGAAGTTGCGGTCGGCCTGTAGGCGGAAGACGTGGCGCACACGGTCGCCTACGCGGAGGGTTTCGCCCTTGGCCAACGGTTGCCAAGCCCCTGCGCGCCACACCTGCAAGGTGCGCTGCACAGCCAAGCCAGCTGCGGCAGGTTCGACGGCTTCGAGGGGCTGGGTGAAGGTGGCGACGGCACTGCCCCACCCTTGTTCCTGTCCCGTGGTGCGGACGGTGAGGGTGGCGTTGCTGGATTGGAAGAGCGCGGGCTGGGTCGTTGCGTCATAGACGCGGCGCAGACGGCCCTCGGCATTCTTGGCCGCTGAAGCAGCGGGCGCATCCACAATCTTGCGGCCCGCCTGAAGGGTCAGATAAACCTCGGAAGGTTCGGCCAGGCTCGTTTTTTTGTAGCCCATTAGCACAGCGTAGGTCATGTCGGCGGTCAGAGCGTTGCTCCTTCCCTGCGTGGTGCGCCAGGTATGTACGAGCCATTGCCGCATCTCGCGAATGGCGGGTTCGTAGTCCTTGCCCATCTTACGGAAAGCCTCGATGGCGGCCACCTGTGCGGCAAAGCGGTAGTTGGACGAGGAGAGCGGTGCGCGCTGCGTATCGTACCAGCGGCCCATCTCGGGACTCGAAACAGTGTAGTCGAGGAGGCTGGCGGCCAAACGCGCTGCGGCCTCGCGCTCGCCGTAACCTTGGAGGACGACGGTCAGGAGCGATTTCTCGTAGATATTCAGACTCGCATTCTCCTGGCGGACAGCGTTGAGGAGATAGCGGTTGGTGTCGTCGAGCTGCGCCCCGAGGAGCGAGCAGAGGTAGAGATAGCGCAGCGTGGTCGTCGTGGGGATGACGGCCAGGGGCTGTTTGGCGTTGGCCTTCTTGGCCGCACTGACGATTTGTGCCATCTCATCGTGGAGGTAGGGATAAGCCTTCCCCACCATGGCCCGCAAATCATCGGAGCGCATAAACAGAGGATTGCGCACCAGGAGCGTGACCACCTCGAGCGTGGTGTGGAGGCTGGGACACATACCGCGGAACCAGGGCCAAGCACCTTCGGCCGTCTGGAGGGCGCGCAGTTGGTCGATGGCCGTAGCCCGATGGGCGGCATAGGCATTCTCATCGAAGAGTTCGAGCAAGCCCTGACGGCGCAGACGCTCGCGGTCGGCGGCTTTCAGCCAAGGCGTGGAGGCATCGAAGAGGTCCACGCGCAGGGCAGGCAGGGTGCTATCGCCCGCTGCGGCACGGGTCACGGCCTCGCACACTGCGGGACACCTGGAGGCGATGTATTGCGAGAGGCTGAGGGTGTAGAGGCGCGTGGCCCAGTCGTTGGCGGAGAGGGGCTGGCCCTCCATGAGCGTGGGCAAGGCATCGACGGCGTACCATATGGGATTGGCCACGGTTTCAACGGTCAGCGCGGGACGGCTCGTGCCCTTGCCCGTCCAGAGGGTATCGAGGCGGAGCGTCTGCGAAGCACCTGGCATGACGGTAAAGGGCAAACTGCGCGTCACCTCCACGTCGGCACTCAGCACGGGCAGGAGGTGCTCCTCGCCATCGCTATAAGCGGGACTCTGGCCCGTCACACGGACAATCCATTGGTCGCTACCCGTCGTGGGGGATACCTTATATATATAGGTGAGGGCAGCATGGCCGGCTGCGGCTACGTCAACGGTGCGCTGCTGACGGCTGACGACCTGCTCGTCGGCGGCACGGAGAATCTCCAGCACCACCTTGACGCGCTGGTTCGTACTGCTCAGGTTGTCAATGGTCACAGGCAAGGCCACTTCGTCACCTGCACGGACGAAGCGCGGCAGGGCAGGTTGCACCATGAGCAGGCGGCGGGCCACGGCCACCGTATCCATGCGACCGTTGTCCATCGCTGCGGTGTGGGCCAAGGCTTCGAAGCGCCACGACGTCAGGCTCTGCGGCAGGGTGAAGGCAATGCTGACTTCGCCCTGGGCATTGGTACGCAGGGAGGTCGTGAAGAGGGCGGTCTCGGCAAAGTTGGTGCGCGGTGCAACGGCAGGTGCAGCATCGGTCTCGCCCTTGCCAGAAGACACAATGGCCGATTCCTTCGAAACCATCGTGGAAAGTTGACCACCATCGGCCTGAGCGGACTTAGAGAAACGGATAGGCGTCTGCCGCTTCAGCCCAGTACTCGCAAAATTAGTCACGATGTGCATATTGCCGCCTGGGCTGAACTGCTTGTAATACGTGGGCAGATTCCACCTGGAGAAAGCCATTGTCACCTTGTCCCAATCTGTATTCGGGCCCTCGTAACCGCCAGTCAGTATGGAGGAATAGCCCGTTCGCCATTGGGCGTAGATGGGGCGTCGATAGAAGTCGATGCCGCGGAAGGCCCAGTTGGTGCTGCCGAAAGCATCGAGCGACTGGTCGTAGAGGCGGGCCATCAGCGCTGCCTGGGCGGGACGGCCGTCGGGATGGGTGATGCGCAAGCGCCACTCTTCGTTCGCGCCAGGGGTGAGGGTGGAGCGGAAGGTGCTCCAGCGCAGCACGAGTCGCTTCTCGGGCGTGGGGCGCACGATATCTACTTCGTAGTGATGGAACTGGCCGTCAACCAGCAGGGCAAAACAGGCGCGGGCACTCTCGCCATACTCCTGGCGATACTGAAGGTCGAAGCGCGCAAGGCTGTCGCACAGGGGGAAGTGCTGGAAGGTGCACAGTTTGTTATCAGCAAAGAGGGCGTAGTAGAGTTCGGCCTGGGCCGCGGAAGTACCGACGAGGACGACGGCACTGTCGCGCTGGGTGGTGTGGCGGGCATAGGCGAAGAAGGGCTGGGCATCGGCGGGACGCGTGTCGGTCTCGCCAAAGAGGGTGAACGCCTTGCTGAGGCGCGCGCTCGGCTGGCCTTCTATCCACGCCTCCCAGCGGTAGCGACCCGAGGGCAAAGCAGAGAGAACGGCGGGAAGGAAGGCTGCACCTGTGGCCACGCTATCGGTGAGCACGCAGGTGCGGTCCACCATCTTGCCACTGGCATCCTTCTGTTGCTGCCACAGGCGGTAGGTGACCGTATGGGCCAGCTGCTGGCCAGCGGAACCGACACAGGTGAACTGCTGCTGGGGAAGGGTTTCGCGGCATACGCGATCGGGCCACGTGTCGGCAAGCATCGCCTTCTGGGTGGAGGCTTGCACGGTGCGCTGAGCCTCGGCCGTCTCGCCGCCATCGCTGGTGACGGTGCAACGTACGTCAAAGAAAAAATGATTGTAGAGATAGGTGCCGCGCTCGCGCTCACTGGCCATCAAATGAACGGGCAGGGTGAAACGGCCCTCGGCATCGGTGACCACCTCGCCGCTCTGCACGGGGTCCTCGCTCTCCACGCGGAACCACACACTGCGGTTGGC
>CAMBWV010000183.1 GCA_945871755.1 uncultured Bacteroidales bacterium | reverse complement strand
GGATGGCCAACCAAGAAGCACGCATTGACAAGTGGCTCTGGGCCGCCCGCATCTATAAGACACGCACCCTGGCAGCCGATGCCTGCAAGAACGGACGCATCACCATCAACGGCGCGCAGACCAAACCCTCGCGCACCGTCAAGGCAGGCGATCAGGTGGGCGTGAAGAAGCCGCCCGTCACCTACACCTTCCTCGTCAAACAGCCCATCGAAAAGCGCGTGGGAGCAAAACTCCTGCCCGACATCCTGGAGAATATCACCACGCCCGAACAGTACGAACTCCTGGAAATGAGCCGCATCAGCGGATTTGTGGACCGCGCACGCGGCACAGGCCGTCCCACGAAAAAGGACCGCCGCGCCATCGACGACTTCCAAGCTCCCGAATTTCTGGATGCCTTCGACGACTTCGATTTCGACGAAGAGGATTAAGTCGATGGGCTGCTAGCATCAAGGCAAACTAGCCCGTTTCCCAAGAAGTAAAAGGAAGAGAATTGCATCCCTATTCGCCGCTCCAGCAAGAGAGGGTGGGGGAGATGTATGCCTTTCTCCCGCAAAGAAATAGCCTCCAAACGAAATTTTTCGTATATTTGCAGCACCATGACAACCGCACAGATACAAGCCATCAAACAACGTTACAGCATCGTGGGAAACTGCGATGGGCTGAATCGTGCGATTGAAATGGCCATGAAGGTGGCGCCGATTGACTTCTCCGTCCTCGTCATGGGCGAGAACGGCGTCGGCAAGGAGGTCTTTCCGCGCATCATTCACGATGCAAGCCTGCGCAGAAATAAGAAATACCTCGCCGTCAACTGCGGTGCTATCCCCGAAGGTACGATTGACTCCGAACTCTTCGGCCATGTGAAGGGCGCATTTACCGGTGCGGTGGACAGTCGCGAAGGTTACTTCTCCGCAGCCAACGGTGGCACCCTCTTCCTCGACGAAGTGGGCGAACTCCCCTTGCCCACCCAGGCCCGCCTCTTGCGCGTACTCGAAACGGGCGAGTTTATTCCCGTTGGTTCTAGTGAAGTCAAGCGTACGAACGTGCGCATCGTAGCAGCGACCAACGTCAACATGGATCGCGCCATCGCCGAGGGACGTTTCCGCCAGGACCTCTACTACCGCCTCAACTCTGTTGCCATCCAGATTCCCGCCCTGCGCGAGCGCGGACAGGACGCTGTATTGCTGTTCAAGAAGTTTGCGCTCGAGATGAGTGAGCAATACAAGATGCCGCCCATTCGTTTGGATGCCGAGGCCACCGCCCTGCTCCTCTCCTACGACTGGCCAGGCAATGTGCGACAGCTGAAGAATATCGCGGAAAATATGTCCGTCACCTGCGAGGCGCGCGAAATCACCGCCGACATCTTGCGCACCTACCTGCCGCAGCGTAGTGCTACAGCGGGACAGGTGGTGCCCCTTCGCCCCGTGGCGCGTACGGCCGAAGTGCACGCCTACGAGCAGGAGCGCGAACTCATCTTCCAGATGCTCGTTGACCTGCGTCGCGAAGTCAATGAACTGAAGCGCATCCTCGGACTGGGCGAAACGGGAGGAGCCGCGGCCACACCGATGCCTTTGCCTCGCCATGCCGACCTAAATTATGTAGAACCCGCGCCCGCCAGTTCGCATACTCCCACCGCACCCCATTCGGTCAAGGAGGACGAGCGCGCCTCGTATATGGACGTGGAAGAGGTGCACGATGCAGAACCTGCTTCCGAGGCGGGCAAGATGGGTGGTACTCTCGAAGATATGGAGCGAGAAATGATACGCACCACCCTCGAGAAAAATGGTGGCAACCGCCGCCTCACAGCCGCCCGCCTGCACATCAGCGAGCGCACACTTTACAGAAAAATAAAGGAATATGGCCTCGACTAACCCCTCATACATACAGCAAAGCACGTCCTCCAGACGCTCGCCCCTCCGACGCCTATATATATATATAGGAGTGCTGATGGCTGTCGTTTGTCTGGGCCTCACCGCCTGCACCATCAGTTACAAGTTCACGGGAACCAGTATCAACTACGACCTGATAAAGACGATTCAGATAGACAACATCGCCAACCGAGCACCCTACGGCTGGGCACCGATGGAGGCCATCTTCAACAATAAACTCCAAGACCTCTACGCCAATCAGACACGCCTCAAGATAGTCAAGCGAGGTGGCGACCTCCACATCGCGGGCGAGATTACAGGTTACGACCAATTCAACAAAGCCGTATCGGCCGACGGATTCTCCTCGCAGGTGCAACTCCGCATGACGGTCAACATCCGTTTCCGCAACGCCAAGACGGGCGAGACCTGGGAGAAACAATTCTCAGCAACGACCCAATACGACGCTTCGCAACAACTGGCCGCCGTGCAGGAAACCCTCGTCAACGAAATGGTCAAGGACCTGACCGACCAGATATTCAACGCCACTGTGGCCGACTGGTAAACTTGTTCCCGAATATTCAGCGTGTGCATTCCCGCACAGCATCCCTTTTACACAGTACCGAGAATATGCAACAGCGCATTCATGAACTCATTCAACATCCTGAGCGCCTGGACAAGGATACGCTCTACGGACTGCGAGAACTCGTAGCCCGCTATCCCTATTTCCAGGCAGCGCGCTTGCTGTTTCTCCGCAACCTATTTCTCCTCCACGATGCCTCGTTTGGCGAAGAACTACGGCGTGCCGCCCCGCTGGTGTCCGACCGCCGCGCCCTCTTCGAACTGATTGAGGCTGTCAACTATCGCATCCAGCCCGAGCCGCTCCAGCGTGAGCCCGAGCCTGCGCCCATTCCCGATGGCGACCGTACGGTGAGCCTCATTGACAGCTTCCTTGATAGTGCCCTGGCTGCCGAACCCAAACCCGCGAAAGGCAATGCCCCCGCTGCCGACCCTGCCAAGGACTATGTGGCCTATCTCATGCAACTCGAAGATGCCGAGCCCCTCCCCGCGCCCGCCGAGCACGGACGGTCGGAACGCTCAGCCAGTTTGCTCGACGACTATCTGGACCACGGCGACGAGCGCATCGTCCTGCCCGAACAAGACACACCGAACCCTGCACCTGCTGCCCCCGCTGCAAGCGAAACAGAGCCCGAAGAGGACTATTTCACCGAAACATTGGCTAAAATCTATATCAAACAGGGCAGATATGAGAAGGCAATAGAAATTATACGTAAGTTAAACTTGCAGTATCCAAAAAAAAATAGTTACTTTGCAGACCAAATTCGCTTCCTGCAGAAACTGATTATAAATAATAAATATCAAAAACAATAAACAACCATGTACGACGTATTTGTAATTCTGGCCGTCATCACTGCTGTACTCCTCGCCTTCATCGTCCTGATTCAGGAGTCCAAGGGTGGTGGTCTCGCCTCCGACTTCGCTTCGTCCAACCAGATTATGGGCGTGCGCAAGACTACCGACGTAATCGAGAAGACCACGTGGACGCTAGCCGCCCTCCTCGTTATCTTCAGCGTGGCATCCGCATTCTGCCTCGGCACACCCAAGCAAGGCACCGAGAGCATTGTCAAGGATATGAAGACCACAGCCCCCGCCGCTCAAACCACACCAGCTGCCCCCACAGCCCCCGCCCCCGCAGCCCCCGGCAAATAATTTAGGAAACAAACAGAGAAAAAAGAATACGAGAGGACCTCTCCACAAAGAGGCCCTCTCGTTTTTTTGTGTATGGCGGTGTGGGAGTAACGTGAAAGTACCGCACGTTGTATGGCGGTGTGGGAGTAACGTGAAAGTACCGCACCTTGCTAGCAAGGTGTGAGTAAGGAGTTCGTACTCATTGCTAAGTAATGTACCGCACGTTGCTCGCTCTAAGTTTGCGGACGAAAGCGGCGAGGTCGCTA
>CAMBWV010000182.1 GCA_945871755.1 uncultured Bacteroidales bacterium | reverse complement strand
TACTGGCGATGTTGCGAATGTCTTGCATATAGGGAAAAATTCTAGTATTTCAGCGTGCAAATTTACTATAATTGTAGGGAAAAGTCGTACGCGCAAAAGCGGTAAATGGGCTTTGCTAAAAAATTAGCTCCGATTTTGACGACAGGGGTCGGCAAAATGGGGACAAAACAGGGAAAATACGCAGTTGCAGATAGCCTTTGTAGGCAGTTTATACTAACTTTGCGGCATGAAAGTACTCCTCGTAAATACCAAGGAAGGGGCTGGTGGTGCAGGAATTGCCGCCCGCCGATTGTTGCACGCTCTCCAGCACCACGGCCACGAGGCCCAGATGATGGTGCGCTTGCGCGAAACGGACGATTCCGCCGTTCTGTCGCTCCCCTCGGCCATGTGGGGCCGCACTTGCTTTATTATGGAGAGTCTGGGCGGTGTTCTGCGCAATCGCGGAAGCCGTCAGCTACGTTTTGCCATTGACCCTGGCACGTGGGGAACGGACCTGCGTTGCACGGAAGCCTTTCGCCGCGCCGATGTTGTGCATCTGCATTGGATTAACCAAGGGATGCTCTCGCTCAAGGGCCTTGGCCAACTGCTGGAAACGGAGAAGCGCATCGTTTGGACGCTGCACGATATGTGGCCCTTTACGGGCATTTGCCACCATGCCGACACCTGTCGCCGCTGGTTGGACGAGTGCGGAGCGTGCAGGCTCTTGCAGGCACCGGGTGCCCACGACCTGTCGTACGACACATTCTGCCGCAAACGCGACGCTTATGCCCGTGGCCGCCTGCATATCGTCACGTGCAGCGACTGGCTGGCAGACCTCGCGCGGCAAGCTCCGCTGCTCGCGGGCTGCGACATCCATAGCATTCCCAATCCGCTGGACACGGATTTCTATCAGCCAGGCGACAAACTATCGGCCCGCCAGCGCCTTGGCATTCCCGCTGCGGCCCGCCTCCTGCTCTTTGTGGCCTACAAGGTTACGGACGAAATGAAGGGCAGCAGTTATGTGCGCCGCGCCATAAAAGAACTGGTCGCGCAGGATACTGAGCTGCGCAACGATAGTAGTTCGCCGTTGAGCATCGCCCTTGTTGGGCACGGCGCAAATACGATGGCGCAATCCATTCCCGCTCCCACCTATCCCTACGAGTATGTGAGCGAGGAGGCCCGCATGCGCGACCTCTATCAGGCGGCCGACCTGCTCGTGATGCCGACACTTATGGACAACCTCCCCAATACTGTGGCCGAGGCCATGGCCTGCGGGACGCCTGTTGTAGCCTTCCGCATCGGTGGTCTCCCACAAATGATTCGCCACGACGCCGACGGCTATTTGGCAGACTACAAGAGCCTGCCCGATTTCATCGAAGGCATTCGCCACCTCCTACTCTCCCCTCACTACGACAAATATAGCCAAGCCGCGCGCCGACATGCCGTCGAGGCTTATAGCGAGGCGGAAGTGGTGCGGCGGTATTTGGAGGTGTATGGATAGGAGCGGAGGGCTTGCTTTTCGGAGATTGTAAAAAGGGAGATAGCTTGGTGGCTATCTCCCTTTTTTCTTGGGGGATTCTAGAACTTCTGGATTTTCTAGATTTTCTAGACATTCTAGATATTCTAGACATTCTAGGTTTTCTGGATTTTCTGGTGGCCTTGCCTTACCAAACGCGGACCAGCTGCATGTCGAAGGTGAGCATGGAATAGGCTGGCAGTTTGGACGAGGCGGTTGCTCCGTAGCCCAGTTCCTGCGGGATGAATACTTCCCAACGGTCGCCCGGCCGCATGTGAAGCAGGGCGGTGGTGAATCCTTCGGCGGTATTGCTCGTGAGGAAGCTGGTGGGCTGGGCGAAGTCGGGATGGAAGACGGATTCGGCACTGGGGAAGGGTCCCGAATAGTCAGCCACTTTTCCTTCGGGGTACGACACCGAGGGCTGTAGGCGCAGCATATAGTTGACGGCTACGGAGTCGGTGTAGAGGGGCGTATCGCCCGCAGGGCCAGCGGTAATTACGCGCACACAGATGGAGTCTGCGGCGGTGCCAGCCACGCGGTCGTCCTGCGCATAAGTGCGATACAAGCGCCAGGCACAGTGGTCCATCCACTGGTCGCCGTAAGCGGCTTGCGCCTCGGCGATAGCGGTGCGCGCCTCGGCCATCCGCTGCTTGAAAGCCTTCTCGTTGGTGGCCTTCCAATCTACATATTCTGTCTCGTTGCCGATATTTTCCTCGCAGGAGACGAGGCTGAGCAACGGCAGTGCGAGCAGGGGGAGCAAACGCCGTAGGCTGGCTGCCGAAAGGAAGTTTAGTGGTTTCACGAGTCTAGTGTTAGGAGTGAATGAAGGGACCTAGGGTGAAGAAGAGGAAGCCTAGAGTTTCTTGAGCAAGGAGGTGATGCTGACCTTGTCCTCGAGGAGGCTGCAGAGGTCGGCCACGGGAACGCGGGTCTGCTCCATTGTGTCGCGGTCGCGCAGGGTGACGCAGCCGTCCGTAAGGGTGTCGTGGTCAACGGTGATACAGAAGGGTGTGCCGACGGCATCCTGGCGACGATAACGCTTACCAATGGAATCCTTCTCGTCGTAGGCGCAGTTGAAGTGGAACTTCAGGTCGTCCATAATCTTGCGGGCGCATTCGGGGAGACCGTCTTTGCGAACGAGGGGCATGATGGCGAGCTTCGTAGGTGCGAGAGCGGCAGGCAGACGAAGCACCACGCGGGTTTCGCCATTGGGCAACTGCTCTTCGCAATAGCTATGGCACATCACGCTGAGGAACATACGGTCCACACCGATACTGGTTTCGATGACGTAGGGGGTATAGCGCTCGTTGGTCTCGGGGTCGAAGTATTCTATCTTGCGACCAGAGTACTGGGCGTGCTGGCTCAGGTCGAAGTTCGTACGGGAGTGGATGCCCTCCACCTCCTTGAAGCCGAAGGGCATGCGGAACTCGATGTCGCTAGCGGCATTGGCGTAGTGGGCCAACTTCTCGTGGTCGTGAAAACGGTAGTTTTCGTTGCCGAAACCAAGGGCTTGGTGCCAAGCCAGACGGGTTTGCTTCCACTGCTTGAACCAATCGAGCTCGGTGCCGGGCTTCACGAAGAACTGCATCTCCATCTGCTCGAACTCGCGCATACGGAAGATGAACTGGCGAGCCACGATTTCGTTGCGGAATGCCTTACCTATCTGTGCGATACCGAAGGGGAGCTTCATGCGTCCCGTCTTCTGCACGTTGAGGTAGTTGACGAAGATTCCCTGAGCCGTTTCGGGGCGCAGATAAATGGTGCTGGCACCTTCGGCGGTGGAGCCTACCTCGGTCTTGAACATGAGGTTGAACTGGCGAACGTCGGTCCAGTTGCGCGTGCCGCTGATGGGGCAAACGATTTCCTCGTCGAGGATGATTTGCTTGAGTTCTTCGAGGTTGACATCGTTCATGGCCTTGGCGAAACGCTCGTGGAGGGCGTCGCGCTTGGCTATCGTTTCAAGGACGCGGGGGCTAGTGGCGCGGTATTGGGCTTCGTCGAAGCTGTCGCCGAAGCGCTTGCGTGCCTTGGCCACTTCCTTGTCGATTTTCTCGTCGTACTTGGCAATCTGGTCTTCGATGAGCACGTCGGCGCGGTATCTCTTCTTCGAGTCGCGGTTGTCAATGAGCGGGTCATTAAAGGCATCCACGTGGCCGCTGGCCTTCCAGACTGTCGGGTGCATGAAGATGGCGCTGTCGATGCCCACGATGTTTTCGTGCAACAGGACCATGGATTTCCACCAGTATTGCTTGATATTGTTCTTCAGTTCTACGCCGTTCTGGCCGTAGTCATAGACAGCGCCGAGGCCGTCGTAAATGTCGCTGGAGGGGAATACGAAACCGTACTCCTTGCAATGGG
>CAMBWV010000181.1 GCA_945871755.1 uncultured Bacteroidales bacterium | reverse complement strand
TCGTAGGCAACGAGCAAAACTACCACTTCCAGGTGCTCTCCATCCTGCTCGACGAGCTGGGCTTTGCCTGGGGCAAGGACCTTGTGCACTTCTCCTACGGTATGGTGGAGCTTCCCAATGGCAAGATGAAGAGCCGCGAAGGCACCGTGGTGGATGCCGACGACCTCGTGGCCGAGATGGTGCGCCAGGCACGCCTGACCGCCGACGAAGCGGGCAAGTTTGCAGATATGCCCGAGCAGGAGCGCAACGAGGTGGCCCGCATCGTGGGCATGGGTGCGCTGAAATATTTCCTGCTCAAGGTAGATGCTCGCAAGAATATGCTCTTCAACCCCGAAGAGTCCATTGATTTCAATGGCAATACGGGTCCCTTCATTCAATATACCTACGCCCGCATCCGCTCTATCCTGCGCAAGGCTGCAGATGCCGGACTGGATTATCAGCAACTGCCCGCCGCCGTGCCTGCCCTCAGTACGAAGGAGGAGGAACTGGTGGCCCGCGTGGCAGAGTTTGCCGCCGTTGTGCGCCAGGCTGGTCAGGACTATTCGCCCTCGGCCATTGCCAACTTCTGCTACGACCTCACGAAGGAGTACAACCAGTTCTACCACGACTACAGCGTACTGCGCGAAGAGGATGAAGCCAAGCGGCAGTTCCGCCTCGTACTCTCGGCCAACGTGGCCAAGGTGATTCGCCTCGGCATGTCGCTGCTCGGCATCGAGATGCCCGAACGTATGTAATCCCTGCCGACTCCGCATCCGATATGAAGTATTATGTAGTATGGCGCGGCGTGCAGCCAGGCGTTTATGCCTCGTGGGCGGAGTGCAGGGCTCAGGTGGAGGGCTTCGAAGGGGCGCTCTATAAGTCGTTTCCTTCGGAAGCCGCCGCCCGCTCGGCGTTCCACGAGCCGCCACATCTGCACATCGGCGCTGGCAAAGCCGCTGCCACCCAAAAGAAGGAAAAGGCCGACTGCGCGCAGTGCCCAGAAATCGTCGGCGATGCCTGGGCTGTGGATGCAGCCTGCTCGGGAAACCCTGGGCCGATGGAGTATCGGTGCGTAGATTTGGCGGATGGCAAGGAGGTGTTCCACTACGGGCCCACCTTCGGCACGAACAATATCGGCGAGTTTCTGGCCATCGTCCACGCCCTGGCACTCATGAAGCAGCAAGGCATCCGTCGCACCATTTATAGCGACAGCCGCAACGCCATGAACTGGGTACGAGGCGGCCGCTGCAAGACCCGACTGCCCATGAGCCAGAAAAGTGCCACGGTGCACGACCTCATCGTCCGCGCCGAGCGTTGGCTGGCTACCAACCCCATCGACGTGCCCATCCTGAAATGGCAAACGGACGAATGGGGCGAGGTGCCCGCAGACTTTGGGCGGAAGTGAAACATCCAAATTAGGAATCAAGACATCCTATTATTATTAAGTAGCAACAAAACCCTCCACAACGGTGAAAGAATTCTTTATCGTCATGCGCAAATACGTGGGCCCGTACAAGCGGTTCATGTTTGGTTCGCTCTTCTTCAACCTCCTGTCGGCGGTGCTCAACGTATTTTCCTTCGCATCGCTCATTCCGATGCTCAACCTCCTCTTTGAGTACGACCCCAGCAAGACGCCGCTCACCTTTTGGGCATGGGACACCGCTGGCATCGCCTTCAAGGATATCCTCATCCACAATATGTATTTCTACACCGAGCAAATCATGCGCGAAAACGGCGGTCCTGCCGTTGCGCTGCTTATTATCGGTGTGGTACTTATCGTGGCCACCTTCCTCAAGACCTCGTGCTACTTCCTGAGTGCCGCCATGCTCGTGCCGATGCGTACGGGAATCGTGCGCGACATCCGTAGCCAGGTGTACCACAAGATAACCAATCTGCCGCTCTCCTTCTTCAGCGACGAGCGCAAGGGCGACATCATTGCGCGCATGAGCGGTGACGTCAACGAAGTGGAGAACTCCATCACGGGCTCGCTGGAAATGCTGGTCAAGAATCCCATCCTGCTCATCTGCTACTTCGGCGTGCTCATCTACACAAGCTGGCAGCTCACGCTCTTTACCATCATCGTCCTGCCGCTAATGGGATGGGTGATGGGACGTATCGGACGCAAACTCAAAAGTAAGAGCCTCGAAGCCCAAAACAAGTGGTCGGAAACCATGGCGCAGTTGGAAGAAACCCTCGGTGGCATGCGCATCATCAAAGCCTTCACCGCCGAGCGCAAGATGCAGGAGCGTTTCGACAAGAGTACCAACGATTTTCGCCGCGCAACCAGCCGTGTGAGCATTCGTCAGGCATCGGCCCACCCGATGAGCGAGTTTCTCGGCACGTGTCTGATTGTCATCGTCCTCTGGTACGGCGGTATGCTCATTTTCTCTAATCCCGAGCAACCCATCATTGACGCGCCGACCTTTATCTTCTACATGGTCATCCTCTATAGTATTATCCAGCCGCTCAAGGACCTCTCAAAGGCCACCTACAGCATTCCCAAGGGTATGGCCTCCATGGAGCGCGTCAACAAAATCCTTCATGCCGAGAATCCCATCCGTGAATGCGACCACCCCGTCCACGCGGCGCATCTCGAGGATAAGATTGAGTTTCAGGATGTGCGGTTTACGTACGCGGGCAGCAAGCACCAGGTTATCGATGGCGTCAACCTGACCGTGAAGCGCGGACAGACCATCGCCATTGTGGGCCAAAGCGGTTCGGGCAAGAGCACCCTCGTCGATCTCTTGCCGCGCTACCACGACGTGACGGGCGGTTGCATCCGCGTGGATGGCCGCGATGTGAAGGAACTCTACCTGAGCGACCTGCGCGCCCTTATCGGAAATGTCAACCAGGAAGCGATCCTCTTCAACGATACCTTCTTCAACAACATTGCCTTTGGCGTGGAAAACGCTACGATGGAGCAAGTCATCGAAGCCGCCAAGGTGGCCAATGCCCACGACTTCATCATGGAGAGCGAAGAAGGTTACGATACGAAGGTGGGCGACCGCGGTTGTCGTCTCTCGGGCGGTCAGCGCCAGCGTGTCTCCATTGCCCGCGCCATTCTAAAGAATCCCGACATCCTCATCCTCGACGAGGCCACGTCGGCCCTTGATACGGAGAGCGAACGCCTCGTGCAGGAAGCCCTCGAACGTCTGATGAAGACGCGCACCACCATCGCCATCGCCCATCGCCTCTCCACGATTAAGAATGCCGACGAGATTTATGTGCTCCACGAAGGCCGTGTCGTCGAGCGCGGCACGCACGATGACCTCATCGCCAAGAATGGTTACTACAAACGTCTCAACGATATGCAGCAGCTTTAGCCTATAAGCTATCCTTATTGTAGCGTTTTCTCTCCTTCTTGCAGGGTTTTCTCTCCTTCTTGCAGTGTTTTTCCTTCCCCTTCCGATTCATCTGTGAAACTTCTGATAAAATTCTACATCAGTTTGGTCGTCATTTTATGGCGGCCAAATTTTGTTTTATAGCCTTCAACGTTGCGCCCGAAGGTGTAGTGAGCACAGCAGATGCCTTGTCCGTACTCCTGCATGGCCTTCCCCTCGACCTGGCCACGGCAGGTTACTTCGCAGCCCCTATCTGGTTGTTCCTGCTTCTGCGCATTTGGTTGCCGATGAACCGAATCGGTTGGGCGCGAACAGCCACCATCAATCGCCGCGGCCAATTCGGACACCATATATATTACGTACGCGCGCGTATGCGTAATATATAAGGTGTGAGTAAGGTGTATGTTCTCATTTAGAGGCAAGGGAGTAACGTGAAAGTACCGCACCTTGCTCGCAAGGTGTGAGTAAGGTGTATGTTCTCATTTAGAGGCAAGGGAGTAACGTGAAAGTACCGCACCTTGCTTGCAAGGTGTGAGTAAGGAG
>CAMBWV010000180.1 GCA_945871755.1 uncultured Bacteroidales bacterium | reverse complement strand
CGCCGATGCCGATGGTGTAGCCTTGGGTGCGGAGGACAACGCGGTCGAAGGTGTCGGCGATGATGACAATGGGCAATTCGTTGCTGTGAACAAGGCCGCTGGCTGTCAGGTCGGCCAGGCAGACGCCGCCTTCGTCCACACCGAAATGCACGGTGGAGGGCAGGCGTGTAAACTCGCTTCGCTGCGACTCGAAACGCTCCAGTTCGGCGCGCGAGGGGAAGAGCAGCAATATCGGTCGTCCCCAACGCTCCAGCGCCGCGGCTTCGCGCTCCAGGTCGTGCAGGATGTGGTTGCTCGGCTCGTGGCCAGCGCGCAACAGGGCCAGGGCGTAGTAGCCGCGACCCGTGACGGAGAGCAGTGAGCGCACGCTCTGCGAGGCCGCATCGTAGAAGCGGTTCTCGCTGCCGAAGCGACCGATAACCTGCACGCGCGTGGTGTCCTGACGCATGACGAGTGTTTCGGCCTGTGCGGGAGTGGCAGCACCGCGGTTTTCCGTTACGGGGAAGAAACTGAGTCGGGCCAGCACACCGCCATCGGCCATGCGTGTGCCAGAGGTCAAGACGTAGTTGCCTGTGGACATTTCGCGGCCGCCAGCAAACTGATGCTGCCAGTCGTCCTCCTCGGGATATTCCTGGAGTTGGGGCACGCCGGCAGCGAGGCGGCTGAGCGTGAAGTGGGTGTAGTATTTCGGGTTCTCCATGCCGTCGCGCGGGGTGAAGCGCAGGGCAGTGGTGGCCACGGCGGGCTGGTCGGTGGCAGCGGTCTGCTGGCCAAACGCCACGTCCTGCCACTGTCGGTCCTTGCCTACATATTGCACGCGACCATCCACGGCATTGATGCGCGCGGGGATGCCTGCCGTTCGTGCGATGGCCACAAAGAGCGCGCCCATTGAGCGCACGTCAGCGTGGCGCAGGCGGTGTGCGGATTCGGGCGAGAGCCACAGGCGCAGGGGATTCCATTCGGTGTCGGCCGTGATGTGCTGCCGAATCCACCGGGCAAGGCGCTCGGGCTCTTGGGCGAAGCGGCGCAACTCCTTGGCGGCGAAGGCGCGCTGGAGATAACTGCGCCAGGGCGTCAGGTGCTCGTTGGCAATACGCGGGCTGGCCACGTAGGCCATCGCCTCGGCCTCGCTCGCGGCAGTCTGGGCAGTCGGCAGTTGGGTGTAAAGGAGATGGTCGCCCACGACGGCGGGGTCGAAGTCGCGCAGGTCCTTGTCCGTCAGGATTTCGAGGAGGCTGAGGGCGCGCGTGCCGTGCTGGCGATAGAGGGAAAGCACGGCGGCCGAATTTCCGCGGCTCTTCTTGACGAGGGCCACAAGGCGCTGGAAGGTGGCATCGCTCATCGGCGTGTCTGCCAGGGTTGTGCGCAACTGCTGCTCAGTTGGAAAACTGCCCACATAGGCCATGCGGATGCTGTCCTCATAGGCCAGCCGGCGGGTATTCTCGGCCGTTTGCTCGGCCGTAAGGGCTGGAAGATTGTTCTCGCCTCGGGGCGGCGTGATGTCGAGGTCGAGGTCGAAGCGCTCGCCTGCCTTGTGCGCCAGTTGGAGGGTTGTGACGCCTGGCGTGCCCGGCGTGATTTTCGCCAAACCGAAGTGCGTCCCGTCGCTGGCCCAGGCCACGAGGTCGCCGATACCTGCGGTGATGCGGGCGCGCCCTTGGCTGTCGGTCTTCGTGGAGAGCACGGTGAAGAGTTCGGCATAGTTATATACTTTGAAGTCAATGCGCACACCAGCGGCGGGCTTACCGTCCATGCCGACCACCTGCACCGTGGCGGGTGCCGTCCGCGCATAACCATCGGTGACATTGATTTCGGTGAAGCAGTTCGTACGGCTCATCACGTCCTCGGGCCCGTCGTAGCGTCCGAACACCTTGGTGTGCATCAGCATACCGCGCGAGGCGGGCGCGTTGAACCATCCCAGATTGAGCACAGGCTCGGGCTCGCAGGCACCGAGGAAATACCATTTGCCGTCCACCCAGGCTTCCACCCAGGCGTGGTTGTCGTCCGTATGTGCCCATCGCGGGGTGTAAACCTGTCGGGCGGGAATGCCCACGGCGCGAAGGGCGGCCACGGTGTACGTGGATTCTTCGCCGCAGCGTCCGATGGCGGAACGCATGCTAGAGAGCGGGGGCGAGGTGCGCGAGTCGGAGGGCTGGTAGGTCACGTGTTCGTGGCACCAATGGTTCACCTCGAGCACCGCCTCGTACATGGAGAGGCCGCGCACACGGTCGCGGAGTTCCGCATAGCACGTGGTGCGGAAGGTGTCCAGATGTTCGTTGTTCACTCGCACGGGCAGGACGAAATGCCGCCATTCCCGCTCGGGAATCTGGCTACCCCAAGCCATCTCGCGGCGGGCCCGCAGGGCGCATTCCACCTGTTCCACGTAGAATTGCGGGGCATAGTCGGCCACGTCGGGCAGGGCCATGTAGGCGTAGAGGAACTCAAGGGCGGCGCGGGCCTCGGGCGTCTTGGCCAGGGCCAGGGCCTCGCGCGCCTGTCCCATGGCGGGCTGTTGGCAACGGGCAGTGAAGTCACTGTGCACGACGTCTGCGGTCTGCGCAGGCAACTGGAGGCAGGAGAGGAGCGAAAGGGCCAATGCGGTGCATAGGCGGAGGGCTTGGTAGGGGAATTTCATAGATGGGGAGCGTGGAATTTCTGGTGGGTGAAAGGAGTTTGCTTATAGGTATCTGCGGGAGCAAAAACAGTGAGCCCGCCCGCAGGAAACGAACAGGCAGAAGCGGTTATCTCCTCGGCCAAGGCGGCCACAGGAGTCCTTCTGCGATGCTTCGTTTCTTGCGGGCGGGCTCGTCATAACTCTGGTGTGGAGGCTAGCGCTTGCAGCAGCCCGTTCCGTCGAAGCAGTGGGTGCACAGCTTGCACTTGGGCAGGCCGATAGCCTTGACAAGCGTCTCTAGCTTGTTGAACTTGAGCGTGGTGAGGCCCAGTTGTCGGCGGATTTCCTCCACCATGCGCTGGTATTCGGGCGAATCCGTCTGGGCGTACTTCTCCAGATTCTTGTTCTCGTCGCCTTCAAAATCTTTGATGATGCGGCGCGTGATAAGTTCCATGTTGCTCTTGCTCGAGGTGAAGCCGATGAAGGGGCATCCATAGATAAGGGGCGGACAGGCAATGCGCATGTGCACCTCCTTGGCGCCGTCGTCGAAGAGCACCTTCACGTTGTCGCGCAACTGGGTGCCGCGCACGATGCTGTCGTCGCAGAAGAGCAGGCGCTTGTCCTTGAGGAGCGCGCGGTTGGCAATGAGTTTCATCTTCGCCACTAGGTTGCGCATCTCTTGGTTGGCAGGCGTGAAACTGCGGGGCCAGGTGGGCGTGTATTTGCTGATGGCGCGCTGATAGGGGCGCTGCATTCCGTCGGCATAGCCTAGGGCCATTCCAACGCCCGAATCGGGAATGCCGCACACGCAATCTACTGCCGTGTCGTCCTCGCTGCCCATCATTTTGCCCATTTGGTAGCGCACGTCTTCCACGTTGCGACCCTCGTAGGTCGAAGTGGGAAAACCGTAGTACACCCATAGGAAGGAACAAATCTGCATCTCCTCCTCGGGAGCGCGCATCTGCTCAATGCCATCGTGGCGCAGGCGAACAATTTCGCCAGGTCCTACGAAATGCTCAATGCTATAGTCGAGATTGACAAAGGATGTCGTTTCCGAAGTGGCGGCATAGGCACCGTCCTTCTTGCCAACAACGATGGGCGTGCGTCCCCACTTGTCGCGGGCGGCGATGATACCGTCCTCCGTCAGCAGGAGCATGGAGCAGGAGCCTTCGATATGGCGATAGACATTCTCTATGCCGTCCACGAAATCCTTGCCCTGAATAATCAGGAGCGAGATGAGTTCGGTGGGATTCGTCTTGCCCGA
>CAMBWV010000179.1 GCA_945871755.1 uncultured Bacteroidales bacterium | reverse complement strand
AAAGCGTCTCTATAAACGCTTGCACGCTAATGCTTTTGCCCCTTCAGGGCGCACTGCATCGCTTCATCATACCCAGGGCGATGCCCTGGGCTATGTGCTCGTTGCCCCTTCGGGGCGTGCCTTGACCGCTTGTGCTTATTCTCTGATTCAACTTGCAAAACTTGAATTATATATAATATGGCGTGTGCCGTAAACCTAATGTAAATATTGCAGACGGGGAGCGCGCACGCCTTATTATAAATTGGGCCTCAACGCATAGGAAGGCCCACGCGCTTACACCTTTACATGTTTATGGACTACTTCAACATCAACTATTCGTACGACGAATTTGTTTCGCACTTCCCCAACCACAAAGTTCACCCGCTGATTGGCATCGTGGGCAACTTTGGCGAGCAGGGCTGCGAACTGGCCGAGGCGTACTACAAGAGTGTAGAATACGCCGGCGGCATTCCCTATATCATCCCCCCCACGGAGAACGTAGATCTACTGGCTGGCATCCTCGACCGCATTGACGGTTTGGTCATCTCGGGCGGTGCCGACATCAATCCCCTCTTCCTCGGCGAAGAGCCTATCGCAGAGCTCCACGGCATCAACTCCGAGCGCGACTTCATGGAACTCATGCTGATTCGCCTGGCCTACGACCGCGGTGTACCGATGCTGGGCATCTGTCGCGGCCTTCAGTCGATTGTGGCTGCGCTGGGCGGTACGCTCTATCAGGACCTGCAAGCCTGCCTGCCCGACCAACACATTCTCAAGCACACCCAGCAGGCACCGCGCCACACACCGACACACAGTGTGACGGCCGAGCCCGACAGCATCATTGCCAAGGTGCTGGGCGAGACCTTCGCGGTCAATTCGTTCCACCATCAGGGCGTGCGCGATGCCGGACCTAAGTTGCGCGTCACCGCTCGCGCTGCCGACGGCGTCGTAGAGGCCGTTGAGAGCAACGAATTTAAGAGTATCATCGGCGTGCAGTGGCATCCCGAAAGTTTCATCATGAAGGCCAACCGCGTGATGATACCGCTCTTCCAGCATTTCACGGGCGAGGCCGACAGCTATCGCCGCGCCCGCGAGGTGCACAGCCGCATCCTCACGCTCGACTCGCATTGCGACACGCCGATGCACTTCCACAAGGGCATCCACATCTCGCGTCGCTGCCCCGAGGTGTGCTTGGACCTGCACAAGATGCAGGAGGGCGGACTCGATGCCGCCGTTATGGCCGCCTACCTGCCCCAGGGCAGCCGCTCCGAGCAGTCACTCAAGGCCGCAACGGCCTATGCCGACACGCTGCTGGAGCAGATTCGCCAGCAGGTGAGAGGCTCCGTGGGCGTGGCGCTGGCACAGTCGGCCAAGGGCGTTTATCAACAGAAATCCTATGGCCGCCGCACCATCCTCCTCGGTATTGAGAACGGCTACGCCATCGGTCGCGACCTCTCCAACATCGAGCGCTATCGCCGCGAGGGCGTAGTCTATATGACCCTCTGCCACAATGGCGACAACGACATCTGCGACTCTGCGCGCAAGTCCAACCGCGAGCACGGTGGACTGAGCGACTTTGGCCGCGAAGTGGTAAAGGAGATGAACCGCGTTGGCATGATGATCGACCTCTCCCATGCCAGCGAAGAGACGTTCTACCAGACCCTCGAACTCTCCAAGCAGCCCGTCGTCTGCTCCCACTCTTCCTGTCGCGCCCTCTGCAACCATCCGCGCAACCTGACCGACGACCAGATTCGCGCCATTGCCGAACGCGATGGTGTGGTACAGGGCACGTTCTATCCAGGTTTCCTTGTCGAAGACGGCGAAGCCACCATCGACGACGCAGTGCGCCATCTCTTGCACCTTATCGACGTGGCAGGCATTGACCATGTAGGCATCGGTTCGGACTTCGACGGCGACGGCGGCGTGCGCGGACTGGCCACGGCTGCCGACTACCTCAACCTGACGCGCCGCCTCATGGCCGAAGGCATCAACGAGCGTATGCTGCGCAAAGTTTGGGGCGGCAATTTCCTCCGCGTCATGAGCCGTGTGCAATACAATACTCTGCAAAACCTCGAGGGATAGGCGCACAACCAGCGCAAAGCCCTCCCCCACCCGCTTCCTTATGAAATACCTCAGCACCCTCTTTCTCTTCCTCGTCACCCTCGCCGCCTGTCAAAGCAAACAGGCAGCCGAAAACACGAGCACGACCGATTCGACAGCGTCCGAGGCCGTGCAGGTGCGCTTTGTGCCCGATTCGGCCTTGGCTGACATTCGCCAGCAATGTGCCTTCGGCGCGCGTGTGCCGGGCAGCGAAGCCCATCGCAAATGCGGCGACTGGATGGTGGCACGCTTCAAGAGCCTCGGCCTCGAGGTTACCGAGCAAACCGCCACAGTCAAAGGTTGGGACGGCAAACAGTTGCCCCTGCGCAACATCATCGCTTCCTACCAGCCCGAAGCCGCCGAGCGCATTATCATCTGCACACACTGGGACAGCCGCCCCTGGTGCGACAACGACGCAGACTCCTCCCGCCATCGCGAACCCGTCATGGCGGCCAACGATGGAGCCAGCGGTGTGGCCGTGATGCTTGAAGTCATGCGCCTTCTGCCCGAACTCAAACCCGCGGTGGGCATCGACTTCATCTGCTTCGACGTGGAGGACTACGGCGCGCCCTACTGGGGCGAAGAAGTGGCGCCGTTCGACGGCAGCGACTGGTGTCTGGGCTCACAGTATTGGGCACAGCATCCCCACAAAGCCGACTACACAGCGTCCTACGGCATCCTGCTCGACATGGTCGGTGGCAACGATGCCCGCTTCTGCTATGAAGGATTCTCCATGCGCTATGCCCGCGACGTGATGCTCAAGGTTTGGGCGGCGGCAGAGGTGGCCGGTGCCGGCGGTTACTTCGTGCGCGAGGACGGCACCTACGCCCAGGACGACCACCTGCCACTCAACGAGACGGCAGGCATCCCCACAATCGACATTATTCCCTACCCCAAGGGCGACAACGTCAGCTTCTCGCACACCTGGCACACCACCAACGATACGCCCGAGAATATCTCGCTCGAAACACTGCGTGCGGTGGGCCAGACGCTCCTTCAGGTGCTCAGCACTGAGGGACGCTAACGCGCACATGCCTTTCCCTTCCACAGATTCCTTCCATTACGACACACAAAAACTTTCCGATTGTGACTATCAACGAAATTCAAGACGAAATCATTGAGGATTTCACCGTCCTCGACGATTGGATGGACCGCTACCAGCTTCTCATCGACCTCGGATCGGAACAGCCCGCGCTGCCCGAAGCCGACAAGCAGGACCAAAACCTGATTGACGGTTGCCAGAGCCGCGTGTGGTTGGTTTGCGACCAGCACGAGGGCATCCTGACCTTCCGCGCCGAGAGCGACGCACTGATTGTCAAAGGTATTGCTGCCTTGCTCGTCAAAGTGCTGAGCGGACACACCGCGCAGGAAATCCTCGACGCCGACCTCTACTTCATCCGCGAAATCGGCCTGAACGAACATCTCTCGCCAACGCGCAGCAACGGCCTGCTGGCTATGGTGAAACAGATGCGCATGTATGCCCTCGCCTTCTCAGTGAAGAAGTAGAAATTTTCTCTCTAGAAGTAGAAATTTTCTCTCTAGAAGTAGAACTGATCACTCTAGAAGTAGAAATGCTCCATCTAGAAGAATAGACCCTTCTTGAAGAAGAAAGACGGGCACCGCCTAGCGTTCCCCTTCCCTACCAAAGAAACTACTAAACACATCCAATAACCATGCAATTCTTATTTACCCTGTCCGACCCCACCACGCAGGTTGTGCTGACGCTGCTTATCTTTGCAGTGACTATCTTAGCCTTTATGGCGAGCAAGGTGCGTTCGGACATCATTGCGCTGTGCTGTACGGC
>CAMBWV010000178.1 GCA_945871755.1 uncultured Bacteroidales bacterium | reverse complement strand
GGTATTCCCTGCGACAGTATCAACGATGAATTGGCCGTTTGGGTACAAGCAGCCCGCAAAGCCCTTGGCGAAGGTGACGCTATGCGCATCGCCATCAAGGCTGACCAAAAGACATCGTATAAGGTAATCAAGAATGTGATGAACTCGCTCCGCCGCATCGATGAGAACAGATACAACCTGCTCACATCGCTCAAAGGCGTTGACAAATAATCTAGAATGTTATGGCAAAGAAAGGTGGCAGTAAACAAAAGAAAATGAATGCCCGCGTGGACTTCACGCCGATGGTCGATATGATCATGTTGCTCGTAACGTTCTTTATGCTCTGTACAACCCTCCTCAAGCCCCAGACCATGGAAATCACCATGCCTTCGGACAAGGAAGACCTACAGGACGAACAACGCAACCAGGCAAAGGCCAGCGAAGCTATCACGATTCTCATTGGCGAAGACAATACCCTCTACTACTTTGAAGGTACGCCCGAAAATGCTAAGCTTGTGAAAACTACTTATGGTAAAAACGGCATCCGTGCCGAGCTCATGAAGAAGAACGCAAAGGCTCAGCAAAAGGTGGCCGAACTCGACAAGAAGTATGAGACCATCGAAGTCAATGAGAAGACCAAAGAAGAATATAAGAAAGCCCTCTCCGAAATCAAGAACGGCAAAGGTACGCCTACCGTTGTCATCAAGGCTTCAGACAAGGCTACTTATAAGAACATGATTGACGTACTCGATGAAATGCAGATTTGCACCATCGGTAAATATGTGATTGACAACTTTACGGATGCAGATCAGGCCATGATTGATGGCCTCGGCAAGTAATCCGCGCAGTAATAACCTAAGTAAAGTATAAAAGAATATGTCTAAAGTCGATTTAATATCGCGCCAATGGTGTGATATCGTGTTCGAGGGACGTAACAAGGAATACGGAGCTTATCGTCTGCGCGCTCATGCCGGTGTCCGTAACTTGAAAGCCCTCATCACCCTCCTCATCGTTATCGCCATCGTGGGTGTACTCATCGCTGTAAAGACGGTAGTCTCCAACGCTATGGAATCCAAGAACCTCGACAAGAACACGGGTACCACACTCGCACAGCTTGAAGAGAAGCAGGAGGAAAAGAAAGAGGAAAAGAAGGAAATCAAGATTGAATACGAACAGCCCCAGCAGGAGAAAGTCGCTGTCAAGGCTTCTATCCAGTTCACCGTTCCTAAGATCGTAGAAGACCAAAACTTCGAAGAGACCAAGGAACTCAAGAGCCAGGAAGAAGTGACGAAGAGCACCATCTCCATCGCTGCTGCCGACTACGAAGGTGACGCAGGTGGCGGTATCAATATTGACGACCTGAAAGAGAACCAGAAGGCTGGTGGTACCGAAGTGGCTCCTCCCAAAGAGGAAGAAGTCGTTGATAACGCAGTCGTTGAAGTACCCGCAACCTTCCCCGGTGGTGAAACTGCCCTCCTCGCATACGTAGCTAAGAACCTCAAGTACCCCGCCATCGCTCTCGAGCAGGAGCTTCAGGGTGTCGTAGTCCTCAAGTTCGAGGTAGGTAAGGATGGTTCTGTAAGCCGTATCAAAATCATCAAGGGCCTCTCCTCTGAGTGCGACAAGGCAGCCGCTGACGTAGTGAAGAAACTTCCGCGCTTCAGCCCCGCCAAGCAGCAGGGTCACCCCGTTCCCGTATGGTTCACCCTGCCTATCCGCTTCCAGATTCAGTAAGCGAACAGGCTAAAATCAATAAGTCCTATCACACAGGGGCCGCGTCCAAACGATGCGGCCCCTGTTTTTGAAGAAACTCCTCTACACTCCTCTAAACTCCTCTATACTCCTCTACACTCCTCTACACTCCTCTATACTCCTCTATAGAACCTACCTTTACTCATCAAAAAACGCAATAAATTTTGCCCATCCCTCCGATATTACTAAATTTGCCAACAAACAAGCATTACCTTCTTGGCAACGAATAAATTTATCCGTTTTGACAGTTCCATGAAGAAACGACAAACCCTAAACCTTATCAGCATATGAAAAAAACATTACTTTCCCTGCTCACGCTTCTCGTGTGCGGCCTCACGGCTTCAGCACTCAGCACGAAAAACGCTTGGATAGGCTCATCCAATGACGAAGCGCCCACCTCCGAGGCCAGCGCACTGACCCTCGTCTCCTCCAATCCGGCCGATAGCGCAGAGGTGCAATGGCTGGACAATCTCCACCTGACATTCAATCAGGAACTCACGCGCTACGATGGCGCCTACACCCTCACCAACGCCGAAGGCAAGGTAATCCGCACGGGCAACCTGCAAGCTGGCGCTACGACGACCGCGGCCAACATTATCTTCTCGCCCCGCATGGAATCCGCTGGCCAATACACATTGACCATCGCAGTAGGCGCTGTGGCAGCTGGCGATGCCACCAACGAGGAAATCGTTCTCCACTACAGCGTCATTGGTCGCAACACTTTCCTCCCGCTCACCATTACGCCCGAGAATGGCACCGAGGTAGAGTCGCTTGACCACATCTTCCTGACCTTTGCACAAAATGCAGTCAACAATGTCAGCACTGATGTGCTCAACGTGACGAATGCCGAGGGCGAAGTAGTAGCAACGGCTACAATGTACGACAACTACTACAAAACCTCCGACCGTCTGCCAGGCTCTACAGAAAATGACGTGGTCGTGCAACTTAGCCAAACGCTCACCGAGGCTGGAACCTACACCATTGTCATCCCCGAAAACAAAATCACGCAGTACAGCCCCAGCACGTACAATCCCGAAATTACCCTTACCTACACCGTGACGGGCACTGACACCCCCGAGCCGCCCGTTGATCCCGAAGAACCCAAGGAAGACCCCTACGCCACCTTCGCCTACAGCAACGCAACGCCTGCTGATGGCGACACGCTCAACCGAGTTGACGCCATCACATTCAACTTCCCCGACATTGTTTCGGCCATTAGAAAGAAGCAAGGGTTCAACGTGCTCAATGCCAACGGCGAAACAGTCACCACAGGTTCGCTCGATTGGGTGAACTACCCTGGCGCTATGCTCACCTTCACCCTAGCCAATCCCATCACAACGGCTGGCACTTATTCCTTCACGATAGACGAGAAAATCATCTGGAACTCGCTGCTTGACATCATGGCCGAGGACCTCGGTGTAAGCAATGGCGCACGCTACAATCCAGCGTTCACTTTCACCTTCACCATCGACGAGACCCTCCAGCCCGCAGAGCCAGAGGAATACCCCATCAATTTCAACAAGGAAGCCTATCAGCACCACAGCAGTCGCGTGCTCAACAGCATCACCCTGCAAGCGGGCAATGACGAAGTCCAAACCATCCAACTCGATGGAACAAAGAAGGCATACCAAGACCTGACCGCCCAATCCTTCACCATTCACTCGGGCGATGCAGTCACAGTCCAGGCCAACTACACTGGCGACTGGATGCACACCTACGTTTACGTGGACCTCGGCAACGACAAACAGTTCAGTTTCAACGAGGCTGCCGACCAAACAGGCACCGACCTGATTGGCTACACCTATTATCTGGGCAACAACAACGAAGGCAACACCGTAGCAGAATCCGTTGCCCCCACCACGCCCATCCACTTTACCCTCGATGCCGCCCCTGGCGACTACCGTATGCGCGTAAAGATTGACTGGAGCAACGCTGACCCAGGCGGCAACGTAGCCTCTGGCAACCACATCCTCAACAACGGAGGCCACATCGCCGACATCACCCTCCACGTCCTAGAACCCAACCCCAGCGACGGCATCAGCACCATCGCCACCCAAGGCCAAACCAAGAAAATCTACACCCTGGACGGCCGCCAAGTAAAGGCCCAAAAACTCCAGAAGGGCCTCTATATCATAGGTGGCCAAAAGGTCCTCGTGAAGTAGTCCCCGCCCTTC
>CAMBWV010000177.1 GCA_945871755.1 uncultured Bacteroidales bacterium | reverse complement strand
GTGCGGTACTTTCACGTTACTCCGATTCCCTCGGTACTTTCACGTTACTCCCTTGCCCCTCACTACTTTGACCTGAGTAGTTACCATTTCGGGGTTCTACTCGGGTGGCTGCTGATTGCGAGTCAACGTGTGGACCTGCCGTGTTTATTCTAAAACGAATCTTCCGAATCGTACTAATCGCGCGGGGTAACGACCAGAGTGGTCACCCTAATTCCCAATTCCTAATTGAACAAGACTCCGAACGATCAAATCCTCCGAGTAGCCTGCAAGAGCCAATCCTTATCGGCTTGTTCAGAGAGTAGCGGCGTGAGGCGTTCGCGCACAAGGGCGTGGTAGTCGTTGAGCCACTGGATATGCTCGGGGAGGAGATAGCGGAGGTCGAGGGGACGCGTGTCGAAGGGACAGAGCGTGAGCGTCTCGAAACGGAAGAAGCGGCCCTGGGGTGTCTCCTCAATGGGGCCTGCCAAGAGGACATTCTCCAGACGCACACCGAAGGCTCCCGCACAATAGACGCCAGGCTCGTTGGTCACGACCATGCCGGGGCGGAAGGGCACGAGGGTGCAGGCGCGCACGTTCTTGCGAATCTGGTGCGGTCCTTCGTGAACACCGAGACGGGAACCCACACCGTGGCCCGTGCCATGGCCGAAGTCGAGGCCGTAGTGCCAGAGGTGGGAACGGCCAACGGCATCAATCTGCAGACCAACGGCACCTTCGGGATAGGTGCCCATGGCGAGGGCAATGTGCGCACGAAGCACGAGGGTATAGACACGGCGCTCCTCGTCCGTGAGCGGGCCAAGGGCGATGGTGCGCGTGATGTCCGTTGTGCCATCCTCATACTGCGCTCCGCTATCGAGCAGGAGCAGACCGCGGGGCGCGAGCGGGGCAGCCGTATCGGCCTCGGGCTCGTAGTGAACGATAGCACCGTTGGGGCCATAGGCGGCAATGGTGGGGAAACTCAGCGAGCAGTAGCGGTCGTTCTCCGCGCGGAGGGCCGTCAGGCGGAGGTGGACATCGTACTCCGTCAGCGATTGGCCTGCCGCCATCGCCTCGTCCAACCAGCGCAGGAAGCGCACCATGGCCACGCCATCGCGCTCCATCGAACGGCGGAAGCCAGCCACCTCTGCCGCATTCTTCAGCGCGCGCAGGGAAGGGATGGGCGAATCAATCCAGGCCGTGCGCTCGTAGCCGCGGCTGCATTGCAGGACGGCGCAGTTCATACCGCGCGGGAGCAGCAACTCCTCCATCGCATAGGCCGAAAGGTCGGCCCATGCCTCGTAACCCTTCACGGCAATGCCGTTAGCCGCGAGGTGGGCGCGTGCCTCGTCCGTCACCTTGGCGGCATCGACAAAGAGGACGGCGGCGCTCGGCGTGAGCAGGAAGTAGGAGAGGACGAAGGGATTGTAGTCCACATCGGCACCTCGGATGTTGAGTAGCCAAGCTATCTCGCTGAGGTCGTTGAAGAGGCAACCCCACGAGGCGGCGGCAGTTTGCTCGGCCAGACACAGGCGCACCTGCTGGAGTTTGTCGGCAACGGTTTGACCCGCATCGGCGTCGGCCTGCACCACAATGGGCGACTGCGGGCGCGCGGGGCGGTCGGTCCAGAAGAGGTCGAAGGGGTCGGCCACGGGCTGGAGAACGCAACCCTCGGCCTGTAGGCTTTCGTAGAGGTCGAGGGAGGTCATCTCGGGAATGTAGCCCACCGTCAAGGTGCCGGCAGATGCCTGCGAGAGTTGCACAAGCCATTGGGCGGGCGTGGGCACATCGGCCTCTCCCTCGCGCATCAGATGGAAGGGCGTGCCCGAGAGTTCTTGCTCGGCCTGAAGGAAATAGCGCGAATCGGTCCATAGCCAGCCGCCATCTTGGGCGAGCAGGGACAAGCCTGCCGAACCCGTGAAACCCGTCAGCCATTGGCGGGTCTGCCAGCGGGCAGGAAGATATTCGCTGTCGTGGGGGTCGGCTGTGGGGATGACCAGACAGTCAAGCCCCTGCGCACTCATCCATTGGCGGAGAGCGGCGACGCGGTCAATCGTTTGTTGCTTCATCATCGTTGAGGGAATTGCAAATGAGTCCTATAAATCAGTCGGGGCAAGGAGGGAAGGCTCCTTCGCCACAAACTAATTGATAGGACTCATTCTTATATTAAAAAGGTGTTTGTACTGTTGGGGAATCCCAATAGAAATAAATACCAATCGGTATTAGGGTTGCACGGGGCGGATGGGGAGACCGAGGAAACGCCAGCGGTTGGAGGGCATTCGCGTACCATCGGTCAAGTCGCTGCGAGAAGCGATTGCATACTTACGGTGGGAACCCTTCGTGAAGAGAGAGGAGGTCCAGTAAGAATAGTATTCGGGATAGAAAAGCGTTGTACCATTGATGAAACCAGCGGCGGCAATGAAGATACCATTGCCATTGGGAGCCTTGAGGTAAGCACAGGGCACGCCATTGAGCGTGGAGTCGATGCGCTCGCAAGAGGTAAACAGCTCGTTGAACTCCTCGTGGGTCGGCATACGCCATTCGCCACCCCATTGGGCCTGGGCAGCATCATCCTCGGGCAAGAGCACTGTGAGGGAGTCGACCTTGGTGTACTTGGTCTCAACTTTGTTTTCAAGGTCGTAGTATTTATAGGTATTCCAGCTACTGGGGAAGGAATCTTTGGGACTGGTTTCACCCCAGGCGAAATAGGAGCCCTTCTGCTCGGGACTCGTAGCGCCAAGATTGCAAGACGCCCACTTGACAGAAAGACCGAGGTCAACAGCTTCGGGAACGAACTCAGGAGTCTGAATGCTGTCGGAGGGGGTGCCAGGAGTAATGTCGTCGAGAATTTCCTCAACGTCATCACCACAGGAAATTAGACACAAAGATAGCGGTAGCAAGAACAACCAGATTTTTTTCATGGAAATTGTTTAGTTATTGATGATTAATATTTATTGACGGGTGCAAATTTACAAAAAATCTTTGAGACGCTTGCACTTGTCCCTTGGGAACCTCTTGCCAACAAGGACAGGCCAAGGCAATTTGCCAAGCAGACCAACAGTTTGCACAGCCACCAGCACAGGCTTGAAACAGGGATGGGCGCTTTCGGCAAGTCCACCTGACAAGATGGCTCGTTCGAGGCAATTCTGCACAGCAAGCCAAGCGAATTGCACGCGAAAAAATTTTGCGCATTCCCCGAAAAGCCCTAACTTTGCACACTGAAAAGGAAAATGTGTAATATTTCACCTATCCACCTTACCTATGTCCATCTCCAAAACCCGCGCCAAACTAGTTGAAGTAGCCCGCGAATTGTTCGCTCGCCAGGGCATTGAGTCCACCACGATGAACGACATCGCCCAGGCTTCTGGTAAAGGCCGCCGCACCTTGTACACGTATTTCCGTAGCAAGGAGGAGGTGTTCTACGCCGTGATTGAAAGCGAACTGGAACTGCTCTCGCAGAAGATGGACGCCGTGGCTGCCATGAACGTGGAGCCTATCGAAAAGGTGTTTCGCCTGATTTATACCCACCTGCGCGTGATTCGCGAAACGGTCTCGCGCAATGGTTCGCTGCGCGCCGAGTTCTTCCGCAATATCTGGATGGTGGAAAAGGTGCGCAAAGCCTTCGACGAAGAAGAAAAGCAGATTTTGCAACGCGTACTCACGGAAGGCGCAGAGCAGGGTAAGTTCCGCCTGGCACACATCGGCCTGATGACTGATATTATTCACTACACCGTGCGCGGACTGGAGGTGCCCTATATCTACGACCGCCTGGGCGAAGGGCTGACCGAGGAGGAAACCTACCCCATCGTTCTAGATATTGTTTCGAGAGCCCTTGGTGCGGACGAGACTCTGACAACCGAAATCCTATCACAAACCAAATAATTCATTCAAACGTAAGAAAATTATGGGACTTTTATCTGGTAAAACCGCATTGGTTACAGGTGCCGCCC
>CAMBWV010000176.1 GCA_945871755.1 uncultured Bacteroidales bacterium | reverse complement strand
ATACGAGATGTCTACCAGTGACTGGAGTTCAGACGTGTGCTCTTCCGATCTCCTCTTCTGCGGCGACCACGGCTTCCGCACGACCGAAGCCTGCAACGGTTGCGGGCGTTGCGCCAAGGTTTGTCCCGTTCGCAACATTCGCCTTTCCGACCAGCGACCGCAGTGGCAGGGACGGTGCACCGACTGTCTGGCCTGCTTCCACCATTGTCCCCAACGCGCCATCCGCTACGGCCGATGGACCGAAGGCAAAGGGCAATGGACCATGAAGCAGGAACAGAAATCGCCCAACAAGAACCGCCGCCGCTGGCATAAATAGAGAAAATCAACAACCTAATAGTATATGAAACACTTATTCCTAGCCGTCTGCCTGCTGCTCTGCTCAGGCGCACTCACGGCACAAACTCTCAACATCATCCCGACTCCGCAGCACACCGAGGTGGGGCAGGGGCATTTCACCTTCAACGCCAACACGCGTCTGGCCTACAAGCACAAGGATGCCAAAGAAGTGGCGCAGTATTTCGCACAGAAAATTCAGCGCACGGCTGGCTTCCCCTTGCAGAAAGGCAAGATGGGAGCCGCGGGCACCATCACTCTGGAAATGGACGCCAGCATCAAAGGCCGCGAAGCCTATCAACTCACCATCACCAGCGACCGCGTTGTGGCCAAGGCCTCAACTGCCGATGGCCTGTTCTACGCCGTGCAGTCGTTGCTCCAGTTGCTGCCGCCCGAAGTGGAAAGTCAGCAGCAGTTGCCCAAGGTGGAGGCATGGCAGATTCCCGTGGCCAAGATTGACGACGCACCCCGCTTCCCCTATCGCGGCGTGATGCTCGACCCTTGTCGCCACTTCCTGCCTGTCGATGCCGTGAAGCGTCAGATAGACATGCTGGCCGCCTACAAGATTAACCACCTGCATTGGCACCTGACCGAAGACCAAGGCTGGCGCATCGAAATCAAGAAGTATCCGCGCCTGACAGAGGTGGGCTCGCGCCGCGTGGAGGGCGACGGCTCCGTCCATCAGGGATTCTACACCCAGGAGCAGATTCGCGAAGTCGTGGAATACGCCCGCCAGCGACACATTCAGGTGGTGCCCGAACTGGAAATCCCAGGACACGAACTGGCCGCCATTGCCGCCTATCCCGAACTCTCCTGCCGCGGAGAAGCCACCACGCCGCGCATTATCTGGGGCGTGGAGGACGTGGTGATGTGCCCCGGCAAGGAGCGGATGTTCACCTTCCTGCAAGATGTCATTGACGAAATGGTGCAACTCTTCCCTGGCAAGTATTTCCATATCGGCGGCGACGAATGTCCGCGCGGCGAATGGGAAAAGTGCGACAGTTGTCAGGCACGCATGAAGGCCCAAGGCTACACCCGCGAGGCACAACTGCAATCCTACATCATTGGCCGTATCGAAAAGTACCTGCGCGGTAAGGGTAAGACCATTATCGGATGGGACGAAATCCTCGAAGGCGGCAACCTCGACACCACCGCCATCGTTATGTCCTGGCGCGGAGAGTCGGGCGGCATCACTGCGGCCAAGGCCCACCACCATGTGCTCATGACACCCGCTGACCAGGGTTGCTACTTCGACTATTATCAGGGCGACCCGATGGTTGAGCCTCCCTACTTCGGCGGTTACTACACGCTGGAGCGCATCTTCTCCTACGACCCCGTACCTGCACAACTCAAGGGTACGGATGGCGAACAGTATGTGCTGGGTATTCAGGCCAACAACTGGAGCGAATATATCCACACGCCCGCCCGACTGGAGGAAGGTCTCTATCCGCGTGCCCTCGCCCTGGCCGAAGTGGGATGGAGCCAGATGGAAACGCGCGATGCCCAAAGTTTCGTTCACCGCGTGGACAACGACCATGCCCTGCGCCTGCAAGCCCATCACATCAATTTCCATATTCCGCGCGTAGAGCAGCCCGGCGGCTCGTGCAACCACGTGGTCTTTACTGACAGCAAGAAGCTGGAACTCTCCACCTCCCGCCCCCTGGCCATCTACTACACCCTTGATGGCACCAAGCCTACGGAAAAATCCACGCGCTATACAGGCCCCATAACGCTCACGCAGACCACGCTGGTGAAAGCCGTTGCCCAGTTGCCCTGCGGCATCCTTGGCCCCGTGCGCACCATACTTGTGGAGAAAGAAGATTGGCATCCCGCCACGCGCTCCGCAGTCGTAGAAAAGGGCCTCCGACTCACGCTCAACTGGGGCCGCTTCGACACTCCCTATCGCCTGCCCGCCACCTCCGACCTGCCGCCCACGGTTGTGCCCGCCATTGAGAGCCTGCGCACCCTGACCGATGTGCCCCGCAACGTCCGCAACGTGCGCGACTACGCAGCCACCGTGGAGGGCTATGTCAATATGCCCGAGAAGGCCATCTACGAATTCAACACGCAGAACCACCTCGTATGGATTGACAACAAACTGGTTATTGACAATGGTACGCAGGCCGTTCCCCGCATTTCGACCAACAACGCCCAGATAGCCCTCGACAAAGGCATGCACAGCATCCGCGTCACCTTCCTCGGCGGCATCTACAACGGCTGGCCCACCTATTGGGACGATGCCAAACTGAAATACCGCGTAGTAGGCACCAAGGATTGGCAGGAAGTCAAACCCGAAATGCTTTTCCACTAAGCAGGGAGAATACAAGAAGAATCAGGGGACGTATCATTGCGATGCGTCCCCTGATTCTTGATATTGTAGATTTTCGCGGAATCGCTATGTACCCACTTCTCGGTTTCCGAGAATGAGAGAAGAAGAACCGCAGACGGTGCCTTCTTGAAAGGAGGAAACAACAAGATGGAGAGTACACTAGCTTCGGTGTACCCTCCATCGTGTTGTTCGTTTGTGATTATGAGATATTATAACCATGGAACTCCATAGGCAATGCCCCCCTCGGCCACGCACATTTCTTGAATGGGCGGAATAATCTTTTCCTTAGCTAGATGCTCAAGGTAGGCATGACGTGTCGTTGCATCTTCGATTTCTTCGCGTCGGGCTTTGCTCATTGCTAGAAAGGCTTCTTCAGTTTCTAGTCCCAAATAGCGTCTGTGCAGGAGACTTGCTGCGATGCCAGTTGTTCCACTGCCGTTGAACGGATCAAGAATCCATGCGTTCGGTTGTGTGCTTGCTTGAATCAGTCTGGCGAGCAGACTAAGGGGCTTCTGTGTGGGGTGTTTGCCGCATGATTTTTCCCAACGTCTTATGGCTGGCAACGGCCAGACATCCGTCATTTGTTTATCCCCATTGAGATGCTTCATCAACTCATAATTGTACTAGTTTGTTTTATGAATTTTATTCTATTGTCCTTAGCCAATTTAAATACTCCTTAATTTGTCGTTCATCCAAAAGATCTGTGATGAAGGAAAGTTTGTCCTCCGCATGATTCGTGGAAGCAAGTTGTTTGCAAATAGCCTCGCGAGGTTCAAATCCTCTCTCCTTAATCCAAGGATTATCCTTCAGCAGATTATCCATAGCATCATGTTTATCTTGACCGTATGCACATCCAAGCAACTGACAATTGTCTATGTCTTCGCCGTCTGGACTTTGCGTAAAGCCTTCAGTTGTATAAAATATGTATTTTGTCATTATCTTTCAGTATTTGACTGTTTTGATATTACTCCCGTAATTTACAAAAGCTGTTCGATTGAGTACATAGTTCGTATCTAAATCTTTTTATAAATACCCCTGCCTTTGAACTCAATTATTCCTTTATCACGAAGAAATTGAAGTTGCTGGCGAATCTTGTCAAGAATATGATTGTTATATGGATGTTTCTGTTTTAATTCCTCGGCAAATGCATACATTTGCTTCAATGTAAATGTCTCATCAAGCCGTTCTACGAGATGCAATGTGTCCATCAGCCATCCTCTGCTCTCTACCGATTTTGTTTGCAGGTTGAACACTCGATGATAATG
>CAMBWV010000175.1 GCA_945871755.1 uncultured Bacteroidales bacterium | reverse complement strand
AACGTGCGGTACATTGTCTTGCAATGAGGACAAACACCTTACTCACACGTTGCAACGTGCGGTACGTTACTCACCTCGGTGTATAAACTCCCTATTTATTGCAATGCTCAAAGAAGTGGATGGCTTCGAGTTCGGCACGCAGTTGCTGTTCCTCCTCGTCGGTGATATTCTGGAAGGGCGTTCGGTTGGGCCCGAGGTCCAGTCCGATGAGTTTCATAATGCGTTTGCCGCCCACGATATTGCCGCGGAAATGGCAGATAACGTCAATCACGTCCTGGGCATAGTCTTGCAGTTGGCGGGCCTTCGCCAAGTCGCCCTTCTGCCAAGCCTCGAGGATTCCCGTGAGGACGCGGCCGTTGTAGTTGGTCGTGCCGCCGATGCCACCTTGTGCGCCGCCCATGGCTAGGCAGGGGAGGATGGTTTCGTCCTGTCCGTGGAGCATATCAAACTTGCCGTTGGCATAGCGGCGGCAGCGGTTGTACTCGTAGAGGCTCTCGAAGGTGTACTTGATACCTGCGAAGTTGGGAATCCGCCCATCGACTGCGCGCAGGAAGTCGAGCATAGAGAGATATGCGCCATTGAAGGCGGGGATGTGGTAATAGTAGAAGGGAAGGTTGGGCGCGCCGGCCGCGATTTCCTCGCAGTATTTCACGAGTTCCTCAATGCGGCCAATTTTCGGGAAGGGCGTGGCCATAGCACCGATACCCCAGGCTCCGATTTGCTGGGCGTGCTCGGCCAGGCGGCGACTGCTCCTTACGCAGGTGCTACCCACGTGTACAATCACCTTGAAGCCTTCGGGCACGGCGGCCATCCAGGCTTCGGCCAGTTGCATACGCTCCTGCTCGGTCAGCATATAGCCTTCGCCCGACGAGCCATTGATGAATACACCCTTCAGGCCGTTGCGCGCCAAAAGGTCAGCGTAGGCAGGAATGGGGTCTAAGTTGATGCTGCCGTCGGCATGGAAGGGCGTGAACGGTGCATCGATAAGTCCGATGATTTTTTCCATGATGTATGATGTTGGAATATGCGTTTCTGTTGTAGGTGGATGGGGTTTGCTAGGCTTTGGCGGCGAGTTGTTCCAGCGTCTGCCAAACCTGATACAAGCCACGGGGCACGTGGAAACAGCCTTTCCACTTGCCGCCCTTGAGGGTGAGGAGGACTTCGCCGCGGCGATTGAGATAGCCAAACCATTCGGGGTGCTCGGGGTCGGCAAAGTGGGACCACACATAGTCGTGGACGCGCTCAAACCAAGCCAGACATTGCTCGTTTCCCGTGAGTTGGTAGCCCTTAATCATGGTGATGAGCGTCTCGATGTGCACCCACCAGAGTTTTTGGTCCCATTCGAGTTGCTGAAGGGGATAGCCCTTGCGGTCCATGAAGTAGAAGATGCCGCCGTACTCCTTGTCCCATCCGTATTCCACCTCGTTGAGGGCAATCTGCACGGCCTTTTCGATGAGGTCTTGGCGACCCAGACGCTTGCCCAAGTCCATGATGAACCACATCGCCTCAATGGCGTGGCCAGGGTTGAGCTGGCGGCCGTCCATGCAATCTACCAGTTCGTTGTTCGTGCCCAAGTGCTCCACAATCAAGCCAGGGCCAACCTCGGGGCGGTAGAACACGTCCATCACTTCGTGGATGCAGGTGTCCATCGTCTGACGCAGGAAACCGGGGTCAAGGAGGGGTTCAATCTCGAGGGCCACGTTGCAGAGAATCATGGGCAGGGCGAAACTCTTGAGCGAGCGTGCGCCGGGGCTGGCTTTGCTCCATTTTCCCTTGGGATTGTCCACCTTGGACAGGACGATGTCAAAGGTGCGGCGCGCGATGTCTTCGTATTCCTTATTGCCCGTGGCGAGGGCCAGTTGTCCGAAGGCGATGACGGCGAAGGTGTAGGAGAAAATGTTGTAGGGCTCTACGAGGGGATGACCTTCGCGGTCGAGGGCGAAATACCAGTTGAGTTGGCCATCGTGGCCATACTTCTTGAGAAACTCTGCGCCCTGGATGGCCGCGTCGAGCCACTCTTGGCGCTGCTCCACCTTATTGTAGAGCGTGGCGAGCATCCATACCTCGCGGCCTTGCAGCCAAATGAATTTGTCGGTGTCGAAGACGGAGCCATCGCGCTCAAGACAGGTGAAATAGCCGCCATACTCGAGGTCTTGCGACTTCTCCAGCCAGAAGGGCATGACCTTGTCCAATAATTCCGCCTTATACTGTGCGGCCAGTTGTTTGAAATCTATCATTTTGTTTCGTTGTTATGCTGCTTCCTTCCCCACCTATACCTTATATATATAGACCACACGCCCATAGTCAAGGGCGTGTGGCTGGTGTATGGGGGAAGAATGAATTATTGATGCTGTTCGCGATAGAGGTCGTTGACCGTCTTGACGGGATTGAAGGTGGAGAGGGGCACCTGTACGAAGATGGTGTTCCAATCGCTCATGGCACCGTTCCAGAGACCGGGCAATTCAAGTGCCTTGAGTTCCTTGCCGTCCTTGCTCTTGTGGGAGATGAATCCCGTGGCGGGATCAACGTATTGGGGCAGGTTGAAGCGGTTGCCCTTGTAGTCCTTGAGGCCACAGACGAGGTCCACGGGGTTGAAGTGCGTGCCCTTCTCGAACATGGCCTTCTTCTCGGGGTCGCTCATGTCAATCTGTGAACTCTCCAGAATCTGGAGCGAAACGGTGCCATCGGGATTATAGGCGAGGAACGGGCCACCGCCGGGTTCGCCCACGTTGCGCACCATACCGCAGACGCGGATGGGGCGGTTGAACTTGCTGTGCAGATACTTGGCGAGGGCATCGCCTTCGGCCTGGAAGCCTTCGGGCGCCTTGCAGCAGAGCTTCTTGAGGAGGAATTGCTGCATTTCGATGAGGTCGGCCTTGGTGTAGTCGCCGCTGTCGAGTTTGCGGAGGTAGCCGAAAGCCTGTGCCTGCAATTCCACGAGGATGCCAGCCAGCAGTTTCTTGTTGATGAAGGTTTCCTCCTTGAGGCGGTCGGGCACCACGTTGTCAATGTTCTTCACGAAGACCACGTCGGCATCAATATCGTTGAGGTTTTCGATCAGCGCGCCGTGACCGCCGGGACGGAACAGCAGGCTGCCGTCGGCATTGCGGAAGGGCGTGTTGTCGGCATTGGCTGCCACGGTGTCGGTGCTGGGCTTCTGCTCCGAGAAACTGACTTCGTACTTCACGCCAAACTGCTGCTCGTACTGCGCGGCCTTCTCCTGCACGAGGGCTTCGAAGAGGGGACGATGCTCGGGCGATACGGTGAAGTGCACGCGCACGGTGCCGTTGCCCGACTTGCCATAGCCAGCACCTTCCACGAGGTGTTCTTCGAGGGGCGTGCGTGCGCCGTCTTCGTAGCGGTGGAACTTGAGGAGGCCCTTGGGCAGGTTGCCATAGTTCAGGCCATCCTTGCCCAACATGGCGGCTGCCACTGCCTTGTATTTACCTTCGCCGAGCAGGGCATGGACACCCTTGCCATGCAACTGCTGGCAGGCAGCATCAAGGTCCTCAAAGAAAGCGGCATCGTCAATACGCTCGAAATATTTCTTCTCGAAATCCGTCTTGGGCGCGTCGTAGGGGGCATCCACAAAGGCGAAGATGTCCTTGAACATACGGCTGGCGGCACCCGAGGCGGGCACAAATTTCACGACCTGGTGCTGCGGGTCGGCCGTATATTCATCCCAAGCAGCGATGAAGGCAGTCTCTTCTTCCTTGCGGGGCACGAGGATGCCCTTGCCCACGGAGGCGGCACCGTCCAGTTCGAGATAGGGGAAGCCTTTTGCAAAGGCGGCCAACTGAGCGGCCAGTTTCTCTTCCGAAATGCCCTTCTTCTGCAAGAGGGCTTTGTCTGCTGTTGTCAGATTCATAGTATAGGTTTTTGGGGTTTGATAACAAGTTTTCAGGGCACATAGCCACGCGCAAATTTACACAATATA
>CAMBWV010000174.1 GCA_945871755.1 uncultured Bacteroidales bacterium | reverse complement strand
TCTCCGTGGACGGATTCTGGATGGACCAGTCGGAAGTGACTAACTCCATGTACCGCCAGTTTGTGGAATGGGTGCGCGACTCTATCATTCGCGAACGTCTGGCCGACCCGCAATATGGCGGCGACGAAACGTTCAAGATTGAAGTGGATCGCTACGGTGACCCCGTCACGCCCCACCTCAATTGGACCAAACCCATCCCCTGGCGAAAGCCAACCGAAGAGCAAGAGCGCGCCATTGAGAGCGTATATACCCGCCATCCCATTGACGGCACAAAGATGCTGGACATCAAGCAGCTGAACTACCGCTACGAGGTTTTCGACTACGAGAAGGCGGCCCTCCGCAAGTACCGCCTGGACCCCGCTGAGCGCAATCTGAACACGGACATTACTACTGACCCCGACGAGGTTGTGATGATTTCGAAGGACACGGCTTATATCGACGACAACGGACGCATCGTACGACAGACCATTGAGCGACCGCTGTCAAGCCTCTACGATTTCCTCAACACGTACATCGTGCCCGTCTATCCCGATACGACGGTGTGGGTGAACGACTTCACCAACGCCAACAACGAGACGTACATGAAGTTGTACTTCTCCTCGCCGACGTACAACGACTACCCCGTGGTGGGCGTCACCTGGGAGCAGGCTCAGGCCTTCTGCGCCTGGCGCACGGACTACTTACTGCGAGGCATGGGTCCGCAGGCCCGCTATCTGCAACGCTATCGCCTGCCGACAGAAATTGAATGGGAATATGCGGCCCGCGGCAAGGAGGGCAATCCGTACCCTTGGGAAGGCGACGAAACCAAGAACGACCGCGGATGCTTCTTTGCCAACTTCAAACCCGACCGCGGCAACTACACCGAAGACGGCAACCTCATCACTTCGCGCACAGGTATCTATGGTGCCAACAGCAACGGCCTCTTTGACATGGCGGGCAACGTGGCAGAATGGACCAACACCGTATATACGGAAGCAGGCGTGGCCGCGATGGCCGACCTCAACCCTGAACTGCGATACAATGCCGCCAAGGAGGACCCCTACGTGCTGAAGCGTAAGAGCGTGCGCGGCGGTTCGTGGAAAGACCCTATCTCCTACATCCGCTCGGCATGGCGCACCTGGGAATACCAAAACCAGCCCCGCTCCTACATCGGCTTCCGCTGCGTCCGCTCAAAGGCTACCACCGTCAGCAGCAACGCCGCCGAGAAAAAGCGCAAATAAGTTGCCCTTCGCAACCAACCTAACAGAATTATCTACTCCTTATATATATAGAAATGCCCAAGAAAATCAATATCATCGTCCGCCTGCAAAATTGGATGGACAGCGTACCGGGACAAACCTTCCTCAATTACGCATATAGTTGGGGTGCAGCCATCGTTATCTTGGGTGCCCTCTTCAAACTCACACATATCCAGGGCGGCAATATCATGCTCTTCATCGGTATGGGCACAGAGGTTGTCGTGTTCTTCCTCTCCGCCTTCGACCGTCCCTTCGACCGCAACGAAGTGGGCAAGGAACTGCCCGAGGACATTGAAACGGACGATCAGATTGCTGCTCGCCTAGGTCTGGATGACGAAGAAGACTTCCTTGATGACGAACAGACGGAGACCGATGCCGACGAGATGCCCACCATTTCCACAGTGCCTGTGATTGGAAGCGGCTCACACCTCACCAGCACCCATACACCGCAGAGCGAGGAAGAACTTCAGGAAGCAGAATCGCAGGCAACGATCATCGCTGCCGCTGCTGCTGAATCTGCCGCTGCTCCTGCCGCCATGCCCGCGGGTGCTCCTGCTGCGCCCGCAGGTCCAGTGGTGGTTCCCGTAGTAATTCCTGCCGCGCCCGCTGGCACAGCAGGCACTCCTGTGCCCGCAACGGTGGTATCTTCGGAAGAAAATCAAGAACCCGCAGCCGCTACGCCAACTGCCGATCCCTTGGCATCGGCTGCCATCGCCGCCACGGCTCCAGAGGGCGGCCAACCCTTCGAGCAGGAGGCACAGCGTCTGGCACAGATTATCCGCGTGGCCAACGACGAACTCCTGCAACGCGCTCAGGCCGTTCTCTCGCCCGAAATGGAAGCTGCCACGCAGACCTACATTGAAAAGCTGCGCACCCTCGCCGACACCTTTGCCAAGGTGGACGAGCAGAGTGCCCGCCTCGCCAAAGACAGCGAGGAGATGGAAAACCTCAACCGCACCCTCACGGGTATCAATAAGGTTTACGAACTCCATCTCAAGAGCATCAGCCTGCAAGTTGGCACCATTGACCAAATCAACGACCAGACCCACAAACTCGCTAACCAGATTGAGGAACTCAACGCTGTCTATGGCCGCATGATTGAAGCCCTCACGGTGAATATGCGAGGCAACAAGGAATAGTCTTGGGGACGCTGCGCGCCCCTAGTTTCAACGGAAGCCATGGCTTCCTAGTTTCAAAGTTTCAATGGTCGCTTCGCTCCCTAGTTTCAACGCAGCCTTCGGCTGCTGGCTCGATAGCCTTGGGGCTGGCACTTATCATAGGATTTTAGAGGAGACTAGGGGAGATTAGAGAAGGACAACCTTCCTCATTCCTCATCCTCATTCCTAAATCCTAATTCCTAATCCTAATTCCTAATTAATCATTAGGGTTCTCCCAACCGATAATAATCATGTCCGTAAAGAAAAGACCGGTCTCGCCGCGTCAGAAGATGATTAACCTGATGTACATCGTCCTTCTGGCCATGCTGGCACTCAACGTTTCCAACGAGGTTCTGAAGGGATTCGACCTTGTTGGCAGAAGTTTGGTGCGCTCGACCGATAACACCATCAAGGAGAACGAGGCCCTCTATGCCGACCTTGCCACCCAACTCAAAGGCAACCCCACCAAGGTGCGTCCCTGGTACGACAAAGCCATGGATGTTAAGCGCCAGGCAGATTCGCTCTACAATTTTGTAGCTCAGTTGCGCCTCGCCATCGCCCGCCAAGCCGACGGCCGCGATGCCGACCCCGACAACTTGGTCAACCAAGAAGACCTCGAGGCGGCAGGCCATGTGATGCTTGCCCCCGTGGGCGGACAAGGCAAACTCCTCCAGCAGCGCATAGACACCTATCGCGAGAATATTCTCAAGCTGATTGCCGACCCGCGTCAGGAGGCCATCATCCGCTCCAACCTCAGTACGGAAGTGCCCAAGACCAGCGAGAGCTATGGCAAGTCCTGGCCCGAATATATGTTTGAGTCCATGCCCGCCATCGCCGCCGTGACGATGCTCACCAAGTTGCAGAGCGACATCCGCACTGCCGAGGGCGAAGTGCTCCGCCGATTGGTTTCCAACATCGACCTCAAGGATATCCGCGTCAACGAACTCGGCGCGTATGTCGTTCCCGAAACGACCACGCTCTTCCCTGGCGACGAGTTCCGCTCGCACATTTTCCTTGCTGCCACCGATACGACCAAGCGTCCCGAAATCTACGTGAACGGACGACGCATTGACGACAGCGGTGCCTACAACTTCCGCGTGGGCGGTCCTGGCGAATACTCCTTCTCGGGTTATATCCAGATGCCGAATGCCGCAGGCGACATCATCCGCCGCGAGTTCCTTCAGAAATTCAAGGTGATTCCCCATCCCTCCATTCCTGCGGGTGCTACGGTGGCCGCCGACCTGATGAATGTGCTCTACGCAGGCTTCGACAACCCCATCAGCGTATCCGCCTCGGGCATTCCCACCGAGAAGGTGAGCCTCAGCATGACGGGCGGCACACTGGTATCGAAGGGCGCAGGCCGCTATGTGGCCCGTCCGGCCCATGTAGGCCAAGATGTGACGTTCACCGTGACGGGTGTGCACGAGGGCAAGACGCTGACCATGGCCACCGTCACCTTCAAAGTGCGCAAGTTGCCCGACCCAACGGCCTACATCAACGTGGGCAACGACCGCTTCAAGGGCGGAAAGATTGGCAAGGGTGCCATCCTCGGTGCCAAGAG
>CAMBWV010000173.1 GCA_945871755.1 uncultured Bacteroidales bacterium | reverse complement strand
AAAGAATTGTTGGAGCATTTCGTTCATGACGTAAGGATTTATTCAATTAGGAATTTATACAATTAGGAATTAGGAATTAGTATCGGTTGGGAGAGCCCCAATTGAAATGGAAATAACAGGCACGCATCGTGCGCAGCGTTGGGGGTACGCCCTGAAAGGGCAACCTGCGCGTAGCCCAGGGCAGAGCGAAGCGTCGCCCTGGGTATTGTCGTTCGTTCCCCGTCTCCGCCCTGAAAGGGCAAAAGCGTAAGAACCCAGCGGTCATCACACCATATTATATATGCTTTTGCCCTTGCAGGGCGAAAGCGCTATTCTGTACTCCCTCACCCAGGGCGCCGCTTCGCTCTGCCCTGGGCTAGGCGCGGGTTGCCCTTTCAGGGCGTACACCATCCGTAAATACGCTATGTTATATAGCAGCGTCCGCGTTCCTGAATCTTTCGGATTTTAATCAGGCGTTTCTTGAAGCGGTTGACGCGCAGGCTGGGGTTTGTCACCGTCGTGCCGATGCAGTATTTGCTGAAACCTGCGGGCTTGATGCGCAACTGTCGCAGCAGGGGCAGGATGGGCGAGGGTTGGCGTCCGTCGCGCTTGAGTTCGATGATAACGATGTTGTCCATCGAGGCGTCTTGGCCCGTTTCGTAGTTGTGGAAATGTAGGTCGAAGTCAATGGTCAGGCGCTCGGTCTTCTCGAGGTTTACCAGCGTGATGCGCAGGAACTGATTGCCGAGTGCGGGCGTGAGGTCGTTGAAGGTGATGCCCAGCATTTCGTGGAGAAATTCCTCGCCCTCGTGGTTTTGAATAACGCCCTCGATGGACGAAACGGGCACGCGCTTCTTTTTCGTCTTGCCGTGGTTGTTCTTGCGCTTGATTTCGAGGAACGAATGTCCCGAGTCAAGGTACGTGCGCGCCCTCACCTTTGTGCGCGGCAGGTGGCCCGCTTGGTGGAAGTGGAACATATCGTGCCGCTCGGGGTAGTCCCAATACGTGGTGCGGTAGGGGCTGACGCGCTTGCCGTTGATGGACTGCGAATAATAGCTCCCCTTGCAGAGTTCCAGCAGTTGTACAAGCATGTCCACGGTCGTGACGAACTTTGTGTCCATGCGGTTCATCAACCGTATGGACTTCATTTCGTCGAGCGTGATGGGAGGCAATTCGCCCGCCAGGCGCATGATGGTTTCGGTGTGGCTCATGTTTTTCAATCGGTGGTTGCAAAGGGTGGTGTGCAGACCATTGAGCAACGGCAAAAGCTGTCACTGTAGGCATTACCAAAGGCAAAGGTAGGGAAAAAAGAAATACAGCCCAACCGAATCTTCATTATTTTGTAACAATTTCAGATTCAATCAGCAAAATGGCGGGTTTATTGGGGCGAATGGGGCCTGTTTGGCTCCGAAGTCTCCTAAACAAGCGCGAATCCAAGCGGCAGCCTCCCGCCTATTTTCCCTTCACGGGTTCCACGTGCGTATTGATGATGGTCTTCTGCCCAAAGCGTTCGCGCAGGGCGTCTTCGATGAGGCGCGTCACGGCGTGGGCCTCGTTGATGGTGGTTTGGCCGTCCATGCGGAAGTGAACCTCGATGGCGCGATAGGCACCGATGCGGCGGGTGCGCAGATTGTGGGGGTCGCTCACGCCGGGGTAACTGAGGATGAGTTCGCGGATGGCTCGCTCTTCCTCTTCGGGGAGGGAATGCTCCAGGAGTTCGCCCACACAGGGCAGGATGAGTTCGAGCGACACCTTGACAATTAGCAGGCTGACAATGATGGCCGCGATGGGGTCGAGCACGGCCCAACTGGGCCCGAGCAGGAGTGCGCCGCCGATACCTGCTGCCGTACCGATGGAGGAGAGTGCGTCGCTGCGGTGGTGCCAGGCGTTGGCCACCACAGTGGGCGAGTCCAAACGGCGGCCACAATGGGCGGTGTACTGGTAGAGCCCCTCCTTGACAGCTATCGAAACGAGGGCGGCAATGAGGGCAATGCTGCCTGGCTGGGGCAACTGCTCGCCCATGCACACGGCATATACCGCCATCGCACCGTTCCAGCAGATGGACAGGCCGACAACGAGCAGCAGCAAACCGATAATCATCGTGGCCATGGTTTCATACTTGCCATGCCCAAAGCCGTGGTCCTTGTCCGAAGGCCGACCAGCGAGGCGCACAAAGAGAACGACGACAATGTCGGTGGCAAAGTCGCTCAACGAATGGACAGCATCAGCCAGCATGGCCGCACTGCTGCCAACGATGCCAGCAAAGAATTTGAAGAGCGTGAGCACGAGATTGCCAAGACTGCCTAGGAGGGTGACACGCTGTATTTCTCGTTCGCGGGGTGGGAGCATATTCTTTAGGATTTGATTCAATTAGGAATTAGTATCGGTTGGGGCGAACCCCAATCTAAATAACAGGGCGCGCATAGTGCGCCTTTCCCCATTTCCGTTGGGTAAAAAACAGGTTGTTATATAGAAGGAGTTAGGAGTTATCTTCAATGAGTACGAACACCTTACTCACACGTTGCGAGCAACGTGCGGTACGTTACTTAGCAATGAGAACGAACACCTTACTCACGTCACAATCTTTGGGCAAGCAACGTGCGGTACGTTACTTAGCAATGAGTACGAACACCTTACTCACGTCATAAACTTTGTGCGAGCAACAAAAGTAGAAATATTTTGGGGTTTACGGCTTGCGCAGCGCGAAAAAAAACATTCTTTCAGCTTTGATGCAAAGATATTTTTCAAAATTGAAGAAAAAAAGATATGTATTTCCGCGTTTTTTAATACAATTTTTATACATTTGCCCCCATAGTAACTGACGTAATCTGTTTTTGCAGTTCGTACGCTCCCTTGTTGACAGCATCAAGACCTACGTTTCAATGCTAATCGCGCTCCCAGGTTTCAGCGGAAATCTGCGGCTCTAGGCTAGTACGCCTAGGACGTACAATGTATTACTGCACCCAAAAGGAAGAGGTAGTGGCAAATAGTAGCAATTCCTAATTCCTCATTCTTAATTTCTAATTTCTCATTGAATAATTCCAAACTAATAACCCAAATCTCCGTGGGATGTGGGATTTCAAGCGTCCCACGCTCACTCACAAAACCCGTATTATTATGAATGTAAGCAAAAACAAACTGTATCGGGCGAAGCATTTGATGGCCTCGGGCGCACTCCTGCTGGCCACAGGATTGGTGGCAACCTCCTGTATTGACAGTAGTTTCGACCTCAATGAAGACATTGACATGACAATGGGCTTTGGCGCCGATGGTCTGTCCATGAAACTCGGTAGCACGGGCAAGGTCTATCTTGACGACATCCTCGACATTGACAAGAGCGTGAAACTTGATGCCTCCAACGTTTACTACCTCGTGGAGGATGGAAGCACCAACGTAGATTTCACAGTGAACACGGTGACGACCACCATCAGAAACGCCACCCTTCACGCAGACCAAGAACTGGTGAATTTCGGAGACGTTCTCTCTCTCTCCGGCCTACCTTCCATGACGATTTCTGGCGACTGGAGTCTTTCCGCTGATTTGGCTGGTAAGACTGACGACTTCACCTTCCGCCTCTCCAATATCCCATCCGAGGTAAAGAACCTCTCAGCCATCTATCCCATAGCCGGTACCCGAGTCAGCCTCAGCCTTAAACTGGAGGCTACGCCCAACGTGAAGGCAAAAATCACCCAGATCAAGGACCTCAAGATTACAATGCCCGAATATCTGCGCATCAAGAGCGTATCTCAGGGTTCGTTTGAGGGCAACGTCATTACGATTTCCAATGTGGCAAATCCTGGCGCGGGCGAAGTTTGCCGCGTAGAGATGGAATGCATCGACCTCGGTGCCGACGGCAATATTACGAGCAACGACGAACTCGTTTTGCCCGTAGAGAAGAGCCGCATCAAGATGTCGGGTCATTTCACCGTGGGCGCCAAACAGGCCTTCACCGTGACGGCAAGCGACAATATCCGCCTCTCAATGGACATCCTTCTGGGCAGCGGCGTCAGCGGACAA
>CAMBWV010000172.1 GCA_945871755.1 uncultured Bacteroidales bacterium | reverse complement strand
CAAGTGGGTGAGCTACACGCCCTCCACTGGCTACAGCAACAAGAAGGACTTCGTCCAGATGACCCCCAACAAGGTTGAGGGCGCGTACTTCATCGTCAAGAACTACGCGGGCACGAACTTCGAGATTCAGCCCGTGACTACTAGTGGCTCTGGCGACAAGTACCTCAACTGGTATCAGGGCATCGGTGCCAATCCTGTGGATGGCACTAACACCCTCGGCCTCTGGCAGGACAGTGGTGCCAAAGATGCTGGTAGCCGCTGGACGCTCAACGAGGTTGTCATCGAGACCCGCACCTATACGATGGTATTCCCCGAAGACCTCACCGTGACTATCAATGGTCAGAACTACAAAAACGGCGACACCTACACCATCGAAGGCAAACTGACGAAGGACGACCTTCAGTTTGTAGTGTCCGATGGCAAGTTTGCGGCTGTTTCCATTGACGATGTCAACCAGACTGTGACCATTACTATTGTTGACCTTCCCAGCCAGACCGACAAGGCTGCCTACACCAATGCAGTGCTCTATCCGCAGCAGCAGACGGCTGTCGGCGAAGCCTATCTGACGAAGACCGACAACCTCTACGCCTTGGGCAATAACGTGCTTGAGGCAGGTTTCATGCAGGTGGGCAACGCCCTCTACTTCGCTGGCTGTAAGGCCATGAACCTCGAGGCTGGCACCGAGCCCTTCACCGTAGGTTTCGGCGCAGGCGAGACCGTTCCCGCTTCTGCCATGACCCTTAAGAGCGTAGAGATGCAGGACCTCACGGGTTCCGCAACGGCCGTTGGCGGTGCTGAGCACTTCGATGGCAAAGCCCTCGTAGCCAACTATACCTATAATTATAAGGGTGCCGACGTCCAGATCGTTTGGCGCGCCGTGCTCCGCGATGGTAGCCACTATCTCCGCACCGAGATGGAACTTCAGGGCGCAGACGTTGATATGTACGACGTCATCCCGATGATTTACAACGTAGATACCCAGGCCGCAGGCAGCACGCCTGCCGTCGTAGGTAACACCCGCGGCGCTGTGCTCATGAGCAACAAGATTTTCGCAGGCCTTGAGCACCCCACAGCCTACAACACCGTGGGCGAGGCTTCGGGCGAAGAAGATAAGTGGAATCTCGACCATGCCCTCACGGCTAAGAACCTCACCGCCTCTTCTTGGCAGCAGGTGGCCGAGAACGACATTCCCAACCGTGTACGCGAAGCAACGGGTGCTGGCTACCCCAACGTGTATGCTTACACCATGCAGGACGTTGAGCTCAAAGCCAACCAGCGCGTTGAAGTGACCGTGGCCTACACGAGTGGCAACCACCGCCTCAACTTCGGCGGCTGCGACCTCTTGGAAGCCACCGGCAGCATCGCTGCCAGCGACTACCACAGCGGTTACTCTGGCAACGCACACCACAACAACACCTTCTCCTTCGTCGTGCCCAACGATGGCACTTACAGCATCCGCGTCTTCGCCGAAAACCAGACCGAAACCATCGATGCTTCCAGCCGACTCACGGGCAATGTTTACAACGCTAAGCCCGGTGCTGTCATCAACAGCGAAGTGGTAGGCATCCAGGGCCGCTGGAGCCGCAACACCACCCTCGAAGCAGGCGAAACCTGGAAGATTTCCGGCGTTGTCGGCCTCGTTGCACAGGATGGCCAGCAGGCCAACGAGAATATCCACAAGACGCAGAAGCGCCGCTCCTTCTTGGCTTACAGCGAGCGCGAACGCGCAGTGCCCTGGCGTGCTAACCCCGCCTATATCTCTTGGTACGAACTCAACATCGACCGCAACAACGCTGCTAACCCCGTCGAAAACATGAATGCTGAGCAGGTGATGGACGTTATGAACCACTGGCGCAGCGACCTCTACGACCGCTATGGCGTAGCACCCCAGAGTTTCGTCATTGACGATGGTTGGGACAACTACGGCACCTGGACCTTCCACGACGGATTCCCCAATCAAATGCGCGACATGGCTGCTGCTGCCGAAGAAATGGGCGGTGGCGTCGGCGCATGGCTCGGCCCTGTGGGCGGCTACGGCACCAGCGGTAACTATCGCCGCGCCTACTGGAACGGCAAGGGCGGTATGCAGCTCTCCAACCCCGCTTACTATCAGGTATTCAAGGATGCTGCCTACAACCTCACGAAGAACCAGGGCGACTTCCGCTTCTTCAAGTTCGACGGTATCTCCGCACAGTTCTCTGCCGTAGGTCCCGATGCAGGCGATACGGGTAACGAGAACGCTGAAGGCATCATCCGCCTCGAGCGTTACGTTCGCGAAGAACTCAAGCGCGACATCTTCTTCAATACCACCGTTGGTACTTGGGCTTCTCCCTTCTGGTATCACTACACCGATGCCACTTGGCGTCAGGAGGGCGACTACGGCACTGCTGGCAACAACAGCATCGACCGCGAAAACTGGATTACCTATCGCGACCGTCTGGTTTACCAGAACTACGTGACCAACTCGCCCATCTGTCCCATCAACACCCTGATGACCCACGGATTCATCTTCTCCACCCACGGACAGGTCAGCAAGAACCTCACCTACGAACCCGCCCTCCGCGAACTTCGCTGCGCCTTTGCCTGCGGTAGCGGAATGGTTGAACTCTACAACGACTATTCCTTGATGAACGTCACCAACAATGGCCAGCTCTGGGCCGACCTCGCCGAGTGCATCGCTTGGCAGAAGCGCAACGCTGACGTATTGCCCGATGCCCACTGGGTAGGTGGCAATCCTTGGAATGGTTCTAGCGCAGCCGTTTATGGTTGGGCCGCATGGAACGGCACGAAGTCCGTCCTCACCCTCCGCAACGGTGGCAACAGCGCTCAGAGCTACAGCTTCACCCTCCGCGAAGCCCTCAACATCCCCGCCAATGTCAACGGCAGCATCATCCTTCGCAAGTCTTGGGGTGTGCAGGATGCCCTCCAGGGTCTCACCGAAGGCGAAGCCATCAACATCGACCAGACCCTCAACGTTTCTCTCCCCGGAAGCAGCGTATTCAGCTTCGACGGTATCGACGAAACAGCCAACAAGACGGCTGTGACCGCCATCACCCTCACTTCCGAGAACGAGCAGGCTAATGTTGAAGTGGGCAAGACCCTCGTCATCCGTGCAGCCACCAACGAAGGTGCCACCTTCCCCGCCATCACCTGGAGCAGCAGCGACACCACTATCGGTACTGTCAACGCTGGCCTCGTAGTAGGTAAGCGTCAGGGCAAGGTGACCATCACCGCTGCCGCCACCGATGGCTCTGGCGTTGTGGCCACCATCGAAGTGACCGTGGGCGAAAGCACCGAGCCCGAGCCCGTTGTGGAAGACTATGCCATCAACTTCCCCCGCACGCAGGTTCGCACTCGCACCGACCGTTCGCTCAACTCCATCAGCCTCACTGCTGAAGGCGAGGCCGAGCAGACCCTCACCGTCAACGAGCGATATTCCTACAACGACCTGACCGGAGACGAAAGCAACGTCCTCAGCGTTCCCGCTGGTGCTACACTGACCGCCGCCTTCAACTATTCAGGCATATGGATGCACGGCTACGTGTACATCGACCTTGAGAACGACAAGCAGTTCTCCTTCGCCGAAGGCAACACCAACCAGACGGGCACCGACCTGCTGACATTCTCCTTCTACAGCGGTAGCTTCAGCGACGACAGCGCTGGTTACAACTCCCTGGGTACGTACATCACGGGCAACAGCCGCAGCGTCCTCAATCCTCCCACGTTCCAGGCTCCCACCACTGCTGGCGACTATCGCATTCGCTTCAAGGTGGACTGGAACAGCGTTGATGCTGGCGGACAGAAGGCCCTCGACGGCACCTGCACTGGCCAAAACGGCATCCTCGCCAACGGTGGCTACATCGTAGATGCTATCCTCAACGTAGTAGGTGACAACACAGGTATCTCCAACAATACGCTGCAAGGCACCAGCCGCCTCTACGACCTCAGCGGTCGCCGTCTGCACAACGCACCCCAGCACGGTGTATTCATCCAGAACGGCCGCAAGGTTGTGAA
>CAMBWV010000171.1 GCA_945871755.1 uncultured Bacteroidales bacterium | reverse complement strand
ACTGTTCCTTGGGCCAGTTGACCAGGTAGAGGCGGTCGGTCGTGCGGGTGAAGGCGGTGTAGAGCCAGCGCAGGTACGACTGCATACTGAGGTCTTCGGGCAAGTAGCCCTGGTCGATGAATACGCGGCTCCACTGTCCGCCCTGCGCCTTGTGGCAGGTGACGGCATAGGCAAATTTGAGTTGCAAGGCATTGTAATAGGGGTCCTGGCGCACCTTCCGCATCCTTTCGCGCTGGGAGGGCACGTCCATATAGTCTGCCAAGACGGACTCGTAGAGGCGCTGGCTCTCCTCCTGCGTCAGTGCGGAGGCTTCGGAGGCCAAGGTATCGAGCAGCACGCGGCACTCCAGTTCGAAGTCGTCGTAATCTTCGAAGCGCAGGGTGGCATCGGCGAAGCGAAATCCGTGCATTTCGTGGACATTGCGCAGGCGCACCACCTCGGCCGTATCGCCATTGGCGATGAAGTTGAGGGGCAAGGACGGGTCGCCCTCTTGTCGCTGCGCCTGCAGTTGCTCCATCCAGAAGTAATTGTTCTTGACCACCATCACGCGGTCGCCGCGCGTAATTTCTTCCTCGCGGTCGAACACGCGCGCGCGTATTCCATTATTATATATATAGGCGCGCTTGTTGCTGCGCGTGACCACGATGGTTTCGTCGGGGCCGTACTCCGCGTAGGCGCTGACAAGGGCTTCGATGAGCTCGTTGCCTGGCAGCACGCGCACTTCGCCCCGTTTGCTCACGGTGATGCGGGGCAGGGCGGTGGTTCCCTGGGCGATGTACTCGCGCAGACGGGTGGCGCCACTCAGCACCCCGCTCTCGGCACTCTGCCGCACCACCTGCGTGAGGTCGGCCTCGTCCACGCGCAAGCCGTAGGCTCGCATGGCGCTGGCCTGGAGCGCGGGACTTTCTTCCTCGCCCACGGGCGGCAACTGTGCCGTATCGCCCACGAGCAACAGGCGGCAACCTTCGCCTTCGTGAACGAAGCGCACGAGGTCGTCGAGGAGCTGCCCCGAGCCGAAGGGGCTGTTTGTATAAGCCAGACCGCGCGCTATCATCGAGGCTTCGTCAACAATGAAAACGGCATGTCTCAAGCGGTTGAATCCCATATCGAAGCGGGTGTCCTCTCCGCGGAAGGTCTGCTGGCGGTAGATGATGCGGTGGATGGTATAGGCGGGTTGGCCCGCGCGGTCGCCTAGCACCTTGGCCGCACGTCCCGTAGGCGCCAGCAGTACCACGGGACGATGCAACTGCACAAGGCAGCGTACAATAGCGCCCACAAGGGTGGTCTTGCCCGTACCTGCATATCCGCGCAGGAGGAAGGCATCGACCCCTTCGGCATCGGCCACGAAGTGGGTCAGCCGAGCGGCTGCCGTTGCCTGGTCGGGCGTGAATCCGTGAGGAAACTCGCTGGCCAATAGTTGGGTGAATGTATCAGGTGTCAAGGTGGGGATTAGGATTTGGGGATTAGATATGGGGTATGTTTGGCTGGTTTCTGAGGGGGTACGTACTCATGGCAAGAGCATGTAGCGTACGTTGCAAGAGCAAGTATCTGGGGGTGGGTCACCGCAGCCTCTTCGTATGCTTTGGTGCAGCGGGTCGCTGCGCCTCCTCAACAAGGGAGCCAGCAGCCAAGACTGCACCAAAACTAAGGAGTAAGCAACCAAGAAGCACCCCCCAGCGACCTTCTGCAAAAGTAACACTTTTTCTGTTGACGAACAAGGGGACGAGGTACTTAGGCGGGTCTGCAAGCAAGGTGCGGTACATTTCTCACCTCGGCCATACGCCCAATATCGCTGAGCAAAACGTACAGACTTCTCCATCGCTGCACACTCACTCGCTAATCGCTAGACGAGAAGGACAGAAACATCCACTTTTAGGTTCCTGAAAAAAAACGGTTCGGGCGTTTTACCCCCCCCCCAGTATGCAAATCGCAGTTGATAATTTTCTACGGTTTTTATACAATTCATTGATTTTCCTCTCTTCTTTCTTGCTCTATTTAAGGAATCTTTGTAATATTGCAAGCAATAAGAAAAAGATTCTATGCCGTTAGTCAACCTACTCGGCCTTTTTCTGGACTATTTATCACGATTCAATTATACTTTTCATCAAACCATCATACCATGACAGCACATTTTGGCATGTTCAATTGGTACTTTGGCCGTCGTGCCCTACCCTATTGGTGCGTTATTATCTTTGATTTAGTTTGCTGTTTCTCCGCGGCACTTTTCATTCTCCTCATGCGGCATCCGCTCTCAATGCTTGTGGAGAATCAGTTGCCTCTTTTATACACGCTCGGCGCCTTTGGGGTCTTCAACCTCATCGGATTTCGCGTCTTCCACACTTATGCAGGCATTCTGCGCTATTCGCAGTTCATTGACTTGGTACGAGTGGCAGGCGCGTCATTGCTGTCGTTAATCATGGCCTTGGTGTTCGACCAGTGTATCAGCATCTTCGGTTGGGACAACTACTTCTATGAGCTCACGGGCCGCATGACCATTATTGTTTATCTGGCCTCCACAGCCCTGCTCTGCGCCTCGCGCGTGCTCATCAAGACGGCCTTCGACAGCGCCATCGTAGGCAGTACGGCCAAGAACGCCCTCATCTACGGCACCCACGCTGGCGCGATCTCCATGACCAACGATGCGCTCAACACCAAGCCCGTTCGCTTCCTCATCAAGGGATATATCGGCGACAATAAGGCCCACTACAAGGAGCGCATCATGGGTAAGCGCATCTACTCCACGCAAGAGGACCTGCGCTCCATCATCATCAAGAAACATATCCAGGCACTGCTCGTCAGCCCCCTCAAGCACGACCTCTTCGTGCACAACCGGCAATTTCAGGATATGCTCATCGAACTGGGTGTGAAGATATACATCGCCCAGAATGCCGAAGAGTGGAACAAGCACCAGAACGCTGAAGAAAAGGTGCAGTTGCGCGAAGTCAAGATTGAGGACCTGCTGCCCCGCGACGAGATTCAGGTTGACATGGAGAGCGTAGGCGCCCTCCTCCGCGGCAAGAAGGTGATGATAACGGGTTCGGCAGGCTCGATTGGTTCGGAGATGGTGCGCCAAATCGCCATCTACCATCCCGCAGAAATGATGCTCATCGACCAGGCCGAGACTCCGCAGCACGACATCCGCCTGATGATGGCCAAGCAATACCCCGACATCCAAGCCCACGCCGTTGTCACCTCCATCTGCAAGGAGGACCGCATGGAAGAAATCTTCCGCACGTTCCGCCCCGACTACGTATTCCACGCCGCTGCCTATAAGCACGTGCCCATGATGGAGGACAACCCCAGCGAAAGCGTACAGAACAACGTGTGGGGCACGAAAATTATCGCCGACCTCAGCGTGAAATATGGCGTCAAGAAGTTCGTGATGATTTCCACCGACAAAGCGGTGAATCCCACCAACGTCATGGGCTGCTCCAAGCGTATCTGCGAAATCTATGTGCAGAGCCTGGACAAGGCTATCAAGGAAGGCAAGATGAAGGGCGTGACGCAGTTTGTCACCACCCGCTTCGGCAACGTGCTAGGCTCCAATGGCTCCGTGATTCCCCTCTTCCACCGCCAACTGGCAGCAGGCGGTCCGCTCACGGTGACGCACCCCGACATCATCCGCTTCTTCATGCTCATCCCCGAAGCCTGCAAACTGGTGCTCGAAGCAGGCACCCACGGCAATGGCGGCGAGATATTCGTCTTCGACATGGGCGAACCCGTACGTATTGCCGACTTGGCGAAGCGTATGATTAAGCTCAGCGGCATGAAGGACGTAGAGATTGTCTATACGGGTCTGCGCGAAGGCGAGAAACTCTATGAGGAAGTGCTCAACGAGAACGAAAATTCGCTCCCCTCCTTCCACAAGAAGATTCGCATCGCCATGGTGCGCAACTACGAATACGAGGAAGCCGAGCGCCACCTCGAAGAACTGCGCGACATCGCCGCCACCTACGACGACATGAAGACAGTGGCCAAGATGAAGGCAATCGTTCCCGAATATGTCAGCAAGCACTCA
>CAMBWV010000170.1 GCA_945871755.1 uncultured Bacteroidales bacterium | reverse complement strand
TGTTCTCATTGGGCAACTATTATTGTGTGTCATTTCCATGATACTCACACCTTGCAAGCAAGGTGCGGTACATTTCTTTCCAGCGCAATTTGCAATTAAAAATCCACCTGAGTAGTTACGTTGATTGGCTATTGATGCAGATAATCGGATAGTTCTAACTCTGACATCCCTAGAATGGAGGCTATTGTCTGAAGGTCCATGTTTTTACTGAGCATACCTTCAATAGCATTGGTGAGAAGTTTATTCTTCTCCTTGAGAGCTTCATCGCGTTCTTTGAGGGTTTGGTCCTTCACCTTGAGTGCTTCTTCGCGTTCTTGAAGCGTTCGTTTCTGCTGCTTGAGCGCTTCATCGCGCTCTTTGAGGGTTTGGTCCTTCTCCTTGAGTGCTTCTTCGCGTTCTTTGATGGCTTCATCGCGTTCTTTGATGGCTTTATCTCTGACCATCAATTCTGTGTCTCGGTCCTCGATAGCTTTGAAGAATTCGTCCTCTACGTTCATGTCCTGTCTCACGTCGGGGTTGGAGGCGGCAGAAAGGAGGCGGCGGACTATGTATTCCATTTCGGAGTCGCCTGCGTATTCATCCTCATTTACCTCGATAGTTTGCTTGTTGGATTTGCTGGCATTCGTTTGGTCAAACACGCTGAGAATTTTGTCCAGACGGTTGTTGATATGTCCGTGCAGCAGGGGGATTTGCACGATGATGCTGTTGTGCGTGAGGCTTTCTACGAAGGGGTTGGGTTCATCGCTTTCCAGGAGATTGCCATCGTAGTCGTAGGTGTGATGGTTCACGTAAACCACGGGCGTGTTTATATTCCCAACTCGTTGACCGAGCAGATAGACAGTCACCATGGGGAGTGCGTGCTTGTCTTTGCTGTCTTCGATGATGTTCTCCTTTCGGCTGTACTGCGCACCGAGGTATTGGCGGAAGCGCAGCGTCTCCGTTTCCAACCAGGTTTTCTGCAATTCGATAAGCACCAGATGCTCGTGGCCATCATCTTCGCATATAGTGGCGGCGAAGTCAATGCGAAACATGGAGATGCTATTGCGCGAGGTGTTGACATACTCGTGCGGACGTTGCTCTACCTTCACCACTCTCTTTTTCAAGAGGGCTGAGAGTATGGTGCGGGCGATGCGCTCGTCCTCCATGAGGTATTTGAATACCGTGTCGTATATCGGGTTTGCAAGGTATAATTTCATGATAATTCCTTCTTTTCTTTTTATACGGGCAAAAATACATCATTTATTTGAAACTGGCAAGGAGGAATATGTCTTTATGCGAAAGGGGACTACGGCTCTTGTTGCATTTCCGCTGAGCCACACGCCCACAAGCAACGTGCGGTACATTGCCTTCTCGATGAGTTTCAATGAGAACAAACTCCGTACATTCACGTTGCCCGAAATGTTAAATCCGATTTTTTTCGCGTGGCTGGAGAAGCGATAAATATCTGGCGGTTGCCAGTATGCCCGCCGCTGTGCGGGGGATTGGATTACCGCTTGGCGGGCAGCACCTGCGTGATGCCTTGCTCGCGGTGGCAGAGGCGCACCTCGATGCCAAACTTCTGATGTAGGTGCTCGGCCAAATGCTGCGCGCTATAGACGCTGCGGTGCTGGCCGCCCGTACAGCCGAAGGAGAACATGAGGCTGGTGAATCCGCGCTCGATATAGCGGGCCACGTGCGTATCGGCCAAGGCATAGACGCTCTGGAGGAAGGTGAGTATCTCGCCATCGTCCTCGAGGAATTTTATCACGGGGGCATCGAGGCCCGTCAGTTGCTTGTAGGGCTCGTAGCGGCCAGGGTTGTGGGTGCTGCGACAGTCAAACACGTAGCCACCGCCGTTGCCGCTCTCGTCGGCAGGGATGCCCTTCTTGTAACTAAAACTGAAGATGCGCACGACCAGCGGGGAGGAAGTGGCAACGGGGCTGGAGGCGGGCTGCGGTGCGGGCGCGGCAGACTGCGGTGCGGGCGCGGCGGTGCATTCGATACTGTCGGCAGGCGGATTGAAGCGGTCGAGGCTGACGAGTTGCTTGAGCGTCTGCTCCAGATGGGGATAGGGCGCGCAGACACCGTCGAGCAGGAGGCGGCGGAGGTTTTGGATGGCCGCGGGAATGCTATCGAGGAAATACTGCTTGCGCTCGAAATAGCCGCGCAGGCCGTAGGCACCGAGCACTTGAAGCGTGCGGAAGAGCACGAAGAGTTGGAGGTCGCTGCGGAAGCGTTCGGGGTCAATGGTAGTAAGCGTCTGGAGTTCGAGGAGGTAAGCCTCTATCATTTCTTCGCGCAGGGCGTTGGAGTAGCGCGCGGAGGCTTGCCAGAGGAAGGAAGCTACGTCGTAGTGCAAAGGACCGCATTGTCCGCCCTGGAAATCTATGAAATGGGGAAGGCCATCGGCATCAATCATCACGTTGCGCGCCTGAAAGTCGCGGAAGAGGAAGGTGGGCTTTGGGCCTTCGGCAGCTACGAGGTCGGCAGCCATGGCGTGGAGGTCGTGCTCGAGTTCCACCTCATTATAGGGCGTATCGGTGGTGCGGAGGAAGCAGTATTTGAAATAGTTGAAGTCGAACATCGCTGCCTGCACGTCAAACGTCCGCGGCTGGAGCAGTTGGTCGAAGTCGAGCGTGGCAGCCCCTTCTATCTGAATGTGGGGCAGGAGGGTTATCGTGCGACGAATGAGTTCGCGCTCCTGCGTATCGTACTCGCCACCCGCCTCGCGCCCACGGCGGAGGGCCTGGTAGAGGGAGACGTTGCCGAGGTCGCTCTGGAGATAGCGCGAACCGTCGTCGCTACATGCGTAAATCTCGGGCATGGGCAACTGGCACGCCGTGAAATGGCGGCTCAGATAGATGAAGCAGCGGTTTTCGGCCACGTCGGGGCCTATCACACCGATGCAGGAGGTGCCGTCGGCTGCAAGGAAGCGGATGTACTGACGATTGCTGCCGGCCTTGGGCAGGCGCTCGGTAGATACGGGGTCGGCACCTTGCCACTGCTTATAGAGTTGAAGGAGTGCTTGCATGAGGATGGAGTGTGTTTTTCCTAGGTATTCCTTATTATATATAGGAGCAGCGCGCGGGAATGAGATGGCGGAGCGCGCGGAACGGAAGAAGAGGCGCGCGGAACGGAAGAAGAGGCGCCTCCTCCCCTACCCTTTCTGCTGCTTGAGGTTAGCGAGTTGCACGGCTACGAGGGCGGCGGTTTCGGTGCGCAGACGGCTGCGGCCGAGGCTGACCGATTGATAGCCCGCGGCCTCAGCCATTGCCACCTCTTCGGGGGTGAAGTCGCCCTCGGGCCCGATGAGCACTGTCACCTCGCCGTCCGCTGGCAGGAGGTGGAAGAGGAAAGGCAGGCTGCCCTCTTCGGCCAGACAATGGGCGATGTATTTATTGCCCGCGCGGGGCTGGCGGAGGAAATCGGCGATGCGCGTGAGTTCGTGCACCTCGGGTTTGTGGGCCTTGTGGCTTTGCTTCGTGGCGGAAACGACAATCTTCTCCACGCGCTCGGTCTTGATGACTTTTCGCTCGGAGTTCTTGCAGAGCAGGAAGGTGAGTTCGTCGAAACCAATCTCGGTGGCTTTCTCGGCCAACCATTCGATGCGGTCCATATTCTTGGTAGGCGCTACGGCCAGATGGATGTGGCCTGCCCAAAGGTGGTCGCCAGGGAAACTGCGCTCGATTTGAAGGGCACAATGCTTGGGCGAGGCGGAGAGGAGAGTACATTCGTAGAACGTACCTCGGCCATCGGTGGCCAGGAGCGGGTCGCCGTCTTTCATGCGAAGCACGCGCACGGCATGGCCTGCCTCCTCGTCGGGCAGGGCGAGGCGGTCGGGCAGTTCGGGCGCGTAGAAGAGGTGGATTTCTTTCATGGATGTTGTGCTTAGGGCTGGGCTGGCTCTGAGGGGGCGGCTGTATCGTCGGCCTCCTCGGTTGTTGTGCCGATGGGCTGCTCGGCGGGCTGTTCTTGTGCTTCGGCGGGCTGCTCGCGCTTGCGGAGTTCGTCGCGCAGGACGGCTGCCAGTTCGAAGCGTTCC
>CAMBWV010000169.1 GCA_945871755.1 uncultured Bacteroidales bacterium | reverse complement strand
ACCTGCGCGTAGCCCAGGGCAGAGCGAAGCGGCGCCCTGGGTATTGTCGTCCGTCTCCCTTCTGCGCCCTGAAAGGGCAAAAGCGTAAGAACCCTGGTAGAGCGTCCATCCTGTTATATATGCTTTTGCCCTTTCAGGGCGAAAGTGTTTTTCTGTATTCCCTCACCCAGGGCGCCGCTTCGCTCTGCCCTGGGCTAGGCGCAGTTTGCCCTTTCAGGGCGTAGTTGAAACAGGGAGCGAAGCGACCACGAAACTAAGAAAGCTCCGCTTATTCCTCCTCCTCGGCCAGGTCTTCTTCGACCACGAGGTTATCGATGATAAAATTCTGCCGTTCCATCGTGTTTTTGCCCATATAATATTCTAGGAGGGCCTTCACTTGGTCGCTCTTGTGGAGCGTCACTTGTTCCAGACGGATATCCGGACCGATGAAATGGCGGAACTCGTCGGGCGAAATCTCTCCCAGACCTTTGAATCGTGTGATTTCGGGCGCGGGCGAGAGTTTCTCGATGGCGGCGAGGCGTTCCTCTTCGTTGTAGCAGTAGATGGTTTCAAACTCCGAGCGGTCCGATTGGCGTGTCTTCTTGAGGATGGCTTCGCCAGCCGCAGTTTGTTCGCCGCCTTCCGCCGCGGGGGCAGCCTTCTTGCGCTCCTTCTTCTTTTTATTGCGGACGCGGAAGAGGGGCGTCTGGAGTATATATACGTGTCCCTTCTTGATGAGGTCGGGGAAGAATTGGAGGAAGAACGTAATCATGAGCAGACGGATGTGCATGCCGTCCACATCGGCATCGGTGGCCACAATCACCTTGTTGTAGCGCAGGCCGTCGAGGCCGTCTTCGATGTTGAGTGCCGCCTGCAGGAGGTTGAACTCCTCGTTCTCATAGACCACTTTTTTTGTTAGGCCGAAGCAGTTGAGCGGTTTACCTCGCAGGGAGAAGACGGCTTGCGTATTGACGTCGCGGCTTTTCGTGATGGAACCGCTTGCCGAGTCGCCCTCCGTGATAAAGATGGCCGATTCCCAGCGCAGGTCGGGCTCGTCGCCGCCACGCTTGCTCTTGGGCGGCGCATCGTTCAGGTGAACGCGGCAGTCGCACAGTTTGCGGTTGTGGAGGTTCGCCTTTTTGGCGCGCTCGCGGGCCAGTTTCGTCACGCCCGCAATGGCTTTGCGCTCCTTCTCGCTCTCTTGGATTTTCTGCTGAATGATTTCGGCGATGTCGAGGTGGCGGTGGAGGTAGTTGTCCACGTTTTCCTTGATAAAGTCGCCCACAAATTTATTGACGCTGACGCCCGAGAGGGGGAAGGGGTTGCCGTGCATATCCTTGTCGGGAGCCATGGTGAGCGAGCCGAGTTTGATTTTCGTCTGGCTCTCAAAGAGCGGTTCGATGACGCGAATCGAAATGGCGGCCACCAGACCGTTGCGCACGTCCTGCACGTCGAAGTTCTTGCCAAAATACTCCTTGATGGTGCGTGCGATATGCTCCTTGAAGGCGCTTTGGTGCGTACCGCCCTGCGTGGTGTGCTGGCCGTTGACGAAGGAGTAGTACTCCTCGCCATACTGCGACGTATGCGTGAAGGCGATATCAATGCCTTCGCCCTTGAGGTGGATGATGGGGTAGAGCCCGGGCGCCGTCATATTGTCGTTGAGCAGGTCTTCGAGGCCGTTGCGGCTACTGATACGTCGGCCGTTGTGGAAGATGGCGAGGCCCGTGTTGAGATACGTGTAGTTGCGCAGCATATTGCTGATGAACTCGCTGTGAAAGCGGTAGTCCACGAAGAGTTCGGGGTCGGGCTCGAAGAAGATGTATGTGCCGTTCTCCTCTTGGCTGTCCGTCTCGGTGTCGCTGACGAGTTTACCGCATTCAAAGATGGCTTCGTGCATGCGACCATCGCGGTAACTGCGGGCCACGAAACGGCGGCTCAGGGCATTGACGGCCTTGAGGCCCACGCCGTTCATACCCACCGAAGCGGTGAATACGGCGGTGTCGTACTTACCGCCCGTGTTGAGTTTCGAGACGGCGTCCACCAGTTTGCCGAGGGGAATACCGCGGCCATAGTCGCGCACTTCGGCAGTGCGGTCGTCGGCGATATTCACTTCGATACGCTTGCCGAAACCTTCGTTAAATTCGTCGATAGAGTTGTCGATGGTTTCCTTGAGCAAGACGTAGATACCGTCTTCGGCATGCGAGCCATCGCCGAGGCGGCCGATATACATACCAGGGCGACGTCGGATATGCTCCACGCCCTCCAGGGTGCGGATATTCTCCTCTGTATAATTGGCGGTGCCAGTATCGTTGAGGGGCTGTTCGGGGGTTTCTTTATTGGGAAGCACTATGAGAGTTAGGAGTTAGGAGTTAGGAGTTAGGAGTTGCCTTTCAGTGAAGAATGAGGAGTATCCTTTTCAATAACCAGACTATCGAGCCAGCAGCCGCAGGCTGCGTTGAAACTAGGGAGCGAAGCGACCGACTGAAACTAGGAAGCCGCAGGCTTCCGTCTGAAACTAGGGAGCGAAAGCGACCGTTGAAACTAGGTCGCAAAGCGACCAAAGGCGCAAAGCACAGCGACCGCCTAGAGCCCCGCCTTAAAGCAGCGGCGGCGCTTGTGCTGTTCCGTCTTGAAGTATTGCCACTGGCTTTGCACCTTTCCGTTCTCCTCCAGTTCGGGGTTCGACTCGGCATATTCAAAGCCCAGTTGCTGATAGACGGGGATGAGGTCGGTGAAGAGCAGCGCGTTCACGCCCTTGCTCTGGTAGTCGGGGCGTACGGCCACGAGCAGGAGGTCGAGCACCTTGGGGCGTTTCCATTTCAGGGCCTTCAACAGGTGGTACCAGCCCAGCGGCAGCAGCTTGCCCTTTGCCTTTTGCAGGGCCTCGGAGAGCGATGGCATTGAGATGCCGACGGCCACCAGTTCGTTCTGCTCGTTCTCCACAAGGGTCACCATGCGCAGGTCGAGCACGGGCACGTACATCTTCACGTAGCTGTCAATCTGACGCTCCGTCATCTTCGAGAAGCCGAAGAGGGGCGCATAGGCTTCGTTGACCAGGCGGAATATCTCCTGGCCGATGCCCGTTTCGTAGATTTCCTTCGTGCCCGTCAGTTTGCGAACGTGGAGGTTGTACTTCTGCTGGATGATGTTGGAGATGCGCAGGTGTTTCTCGGGAATCGCCTCGGGGATGTATATCTTCATTTCCACCCAGTCGGCCGACTTCTCCATGCCCAACTGCTCCATGTGCCTGGGATAGTAGGGATGGTTGTAGATGGTGGCCATGGTAGAGAGTTGGTCGAAGCCTTCGATGAGCATACCCTCGGCGTCCATGTCGGTGAAGCCTAGCGGACCTTCGATTTCGTTCATGCCGCGCTGGCGGCCCCATTCCTTGACCGTGTCGATGAGTGCGCGGCTCACGTTGATGTCGTCCACGAAATCAATCCATCCGAAGCGCACGCAGTGGCGGTTCCACGTTTCGTTGGCGCGGCGGTTGATGATGGCGGCCACGCGGCCCACGAGTTGCCCGTCGCGATAGGCCAGGAAATAGTCGGCCTCGCAAAACTCAAATGCCGCATTCTTCTTGGGCGAGAACGTGTTCAGCATGTCGTCGTACAGGTCGGGCACGGAGTAAGGGTTGTCCTTGTATAATTCGTAGTTGAAACGGATGAATTTTTTCAGTTCAGCCTTGCTGGCCACTTTCTTGATTTCTATAGACATGGGATGGATGTTGATAGCAGAAAAGCCCCGCTAAAGCCCGAAGGCAGCAGGGTAAGTACATTATACCCTGCAAATTTATAAAAAAAATGCGAGTACGCCCGCGCTTGCGCCTAGGAATCTTATTCAATTAGGAATTAGGAATTAGGAATTGGGAATTAGGAATTGGGAATTAGGAATAAACTTTGCGCCTTAGGCGCAAAGCACAGAAGACGCCGACTATAGAGCCAGCAGCCGCAGGCTGCGTTGAAACAGGAAGCCCGAAGGGATTCCCTGAAACTAGGGAACGACGTTCCCGTTGAAACCAGGTCGCGCAGCGACCGATGAAACTGTT
>CAMBWV010000168.1 GCA_945871755.1 uncultured Bacteroidales bacterium | reverse complement strand
CAAAGCCATCCACGAGGTATACCCCGACTGGCAGGACGAGACCGGCGTGCGCGTCGTGGCCATCTCTATCGACGAGGCCCAGAACGCCCAGAAGGTGAAGCCCATGGTCGATGCCGCCGGCTGGGAATACCAGGTGCTCCTCGACCCCAACAGTGACTTCCGCCGCGCCATGGGCGTGAACCTCATTCCCCATGTCTTCGTCATCGACGGCGAGGGCAAGGTGGCCGAAAGCCGCAGCGGATATACCGAAGGCGGCGAGGCACACCTCATTGAGAAAGTCAAGGAACTGGAAGAGAAGTCGGAGAAGTAAACGCTCGTTTCTGCTCCACGCAACAAACAGTATCGCATGAAAAAATATCTCCCCCTGCTCGCCGCAGCCGTCTTCACGGCACTGCCTGCCGCAGCACAGGAAGAGGATGGCGGTGTCAGCCTCAAGGGTAGCATCCAGAGCGATGTGCTCATCCCGCAAGAGGACCAGAAGATTGGCACCGGCACCTACAAAGACTGGGGCCTGACGAATACGTACGTAGATCTCCAGTTGCTCAACAAATATGTCTCCGCAGGCGCCCGCCTCGAGTACCTAGACCACCCCCTGCCTGGATTCGAAAAGGAATTCAAGGGCTGGGGCGTTCCGCATATCTATGTGACAGGGCGGTTGAAGCATGCCGAACTCACGCTCGGCGATTACTACGAGCAGTTTGGCTCGGGCTTCATCCTGCGCACCTACGAGGAACGCTCGCTCGGCATTGACAACAGCCTGCGCGGTGCCCGCCTGACGCTGAAGCCCGTGAAGGGCGTCACGCTGAAAGCCCTGGCTGGCCAACAGCGCGTGTATTGGCACAACCGCTCGTGGGACAAGGACTTCACCTACACCAACGGCACGGACCCTTGGATATACGGCGCAGACCTTGAACTCAACGTGGACCAATGGTTCAAGCGTATGGACCAAAACGGCAGCCGCCTGACGCTGGGTGTGAGTGCCGTGACGAAGCACGAACGCAGCGAAGACATCGTCAACCTCCGCCCTACGGGAGCGAAGGACGAGTTTGGCACAGACATCCTCGGTGCCTACAAACTCAATCTGCCCACCGACGTGGGTGCTATCGACGTGCGCGCACAGTTTCAGAAGGGCAACTACAGCCTGATGGCCGAATATGCGCTCAAGAGCCAAGACCCGTCGTTTGACAACGGCTATATCTATCGCCGTGGCAACGCGCTGATGCTCTCCGGCTCCTACTCCAAGCGCGGTATGAGCCTCTTGCTGCAAGCCAAGCGCAGCGAAGACATGGCCTTCCGCAGCGAGCGTTCGCGCACAGGTACGGCAGGCTTCATCAACCACCTGCCCGCCTTCTCCCAGCAGCAAACCTACGCCCTCGCGGCCCTCTATCCCTACGCCACGCAGAACGCGCTGGGCGAATGGGCCTTCCAAGGTGAGTTCAGTTATACCTTCAAGCGCAAGACGGCCCTCGGCGGTAAGTATGGCACAACCGTAAAGCTCAACGCCTCGCATATCCGCGGCATCGACCGCCAACCGCTCATGGCAGGCGGCCAGCCCGTGGAGGACCTGCAGGGTACGAAGGGCTACACCACGAAGTTCTTCCGCATGGGCCACGATACGTATTATCAGGACATCAACGTGCAGTTGGACAAAAAGGTGACGAAGGATTTCAAACTGAACCTGATGTACATGCACCAGCGTTACAACAAAACCATCGTTGAAGGCCACGGTGGCACTATCAATTCGCACATTGCCATCGCCGAAGGCAAATACGCCATCAACAAGAAGCTCACCCTGCGCGGCGAAGCACAATACCTGCACACCAAGCAGGACCAGGGCGACTGGTGGTACGGACTGCTGGAACTCTCGGTGCTTCCGCATTTCATGTTCACCGTATCGGATATGTTCAACGCCAAGGTGCCCAACACCGACGAGACAGCTACGAGCAAACAGCACTTTTATATGGTGTCGGGCTGCTACACCCACGGTGCCCATCGCCTCCAACTTTCCTACGGCAAAACCCGCGCGGGCTACAACTGCTCGGGAGGCGTCTGCCGCTATGTGCCCGCCAGCAAGGGCCTTCAGGTTTCTTACAATTTCAACTTCTAACCTAGCCTCCTATGAATACGATATACAAATGGTTCCTGCTCATCCTGGTTCTCCTCGGCTTCTGCGCTTGCGACGAGGTGGATGAGGCCGACCGCTTCACGGGTCCCGTGGAGTTTGTTCCCAAGAAGAATGTGCTCATCGAGGACTTCACGGGGCAGCGCTGCCTCAACTGCCCGGTGGCTGCCGATGCCGTTCACGCGATGCAGGCCACCTATGGCGCAGACCACGTCATTGCCGTGGCCATCCACGGTGGTCCGCGCTCCCTGCCCGTCAGTTCGGGCGCGGGTTTGGCCCTTCCCGAAGGCGAAACCTACCACACGTTTTGGGGCGTGAGTTCCTGGCCGAAAGGTCTCGTTGACCGCGGTGGCGGATGGAGCACTCCGAGCGAGGCTCTCCTGGAATACACCTCTTGGTCGGCCGCAGCCGTGAAGCGATTGCAGAAAGAGCCCGCCGTAGATTTGACCCTGAACAACACCTACGACGCAGAAACGGGCCAACTGACCATGCAGGTGGACATAAAGGCCAATCAAGCCATTACGGATGGCTATCTGCAAGTGTGGCTCACCGAGAGCGGTATCACGGCCTATCAGGACATGCCCGACGGAAGCCACAACCGCGAATATGTGCACGACCACGTGCTGCGCGCCATTGTCAACGGACAGTGGGGCGAAGCCGTTGCACTGAATGCAACCGACGACACACACACCCTCTCCTATACCTACGCCCTCGGCGACCATCCCACGTGGAAGGCCGATAAGATGGCCGTTGTTGCCTTCGTCTATAGCAAAACGGGCGGTGTGCTGCAGGTTATCGACAGCCCTGTGGTGCAATAACCTTCCACTTCTCTGATACTAACTACCCCTTCCCGAATATCAACCTCAAAAACATACGCGTATGAAAAGAATCTTTACCCTTCTATCTACTATCCTGGTGGCCCTGACCTCCTATGCCCAGTTGGAAATCACCGACGAACAGGGAAATGTCATTGAAAACGGTGGCACTGTGGAGTTCAAAGCCGAAGTATTAGACCTTGGCGGTGGCTTCGTTATCTTGGAGTGCTCTCCCGCAGTTCCCTATCTGACGAACAAAGGTGCTTCTTCTGCTAACCTGACCGTTACTGTCACGCGCACCGAAGCCGACAAACTGACTTGGTGCGGCATTACCACGAGCTGTCTCCCTATGACAACTCTTCAGGAAGTGCGCAGCGCTAGTCTGGGTGCTGGTCAAAAGACCCCGCTCCAACTGCACGCCGATTTCGAGAGCGGCCAGTATGCCACTTACACCGCAGAAGTGACCGCCCGTCTCGGCAGCGACACGAAAAGCTTCACCATTAAATTCGTCTATGCCGATCCCAACGGCATCCAGAGCGCACAGGCCAACCAGACCATCCGTTACAATGGTCAGGCTCTCCAGTATCACGCCATCCGTCCCGCCATTCTCAACGTGTATTCTACGGCTGGCCGCCTCGTCAAGAGTGAGCGCATCAACGGTGACGGCAATCTGAACCTCAACGACCTGAACCAGGGCGTATTTATGTACGAAGTAGTGAGCGGCGGCGTTCGCACTGCCAGCGGCAAGGTACTTGTAAAATAGTCCCTGCATTGCGTAATAATCTATATATAATAGGTATCTAGGATTTCTACTGGATACCTATTATTATTGATGGCTCAAAAAGAATGAACGTATGAAATACCTCGTTCCCCTCCTCTCCCTCGTGCTCCTCAGTGCCTGCCACACCACGAAGCCTTGGCAGGTGGCGTCCGTGGAGCGCACGCGCCTTGTGGTGGACAACCGCTACGACGCAGGCATCCCCAAGGAAGCACAGCAGTTTCTGGCACCCTATGCGCACCAAGTAGATAGTATCTTCTGCCCTATCGTAGGATTTACCAAACATACCTTGCGCCGCGCACAGCCCGAGAGCGAACTCTCCAACCTCTTGGCCGATATTATGGT
>CAMBWV010000167.1 GCA_945871755.1 uncultured Bacteroidales bacterium | reverse complement strand
GGGCCTCGCCCGTGTAGGAGATAAATAAGCTGATGATTACCACCGTATTTATCTCCTACACCGGCGAGGCGCTGGACTACAAGGCTCCGCTCAAGAAATCCCTGGCTGCCATCGACCGCGCCGCCACCGCCGTGGCCCGCTATTTCTGTCCCGATGTGCAGCGCGTCAATACCAATCTAGGTTGGGAACAGGAATATTTCCTCGTTGACGAAGGCCTCTATGCCGCACGCCCCGACCTCCTCCTGACGGGCCGCACCTTGATGGGCCACGAGAGCAGCAAGAACCAACAGATGGACGACCACTACTTCGGTGCCATCCCCGAGCGCGTGGCTGAATTTATGCGCGACCTCGAAATCCGCGCTCTCGAACTCGGCATTCCCTGCAAGACGCGCCACAACGAGGTAGCCCCCAATCAGTTTGAACTGGCCCCCATCTTCGAAGAGTGCAACCTGGCCGTTGACCACAATATGCTGCTCATGTCGCTCATGCCCAGCGTGGCGCGCAAGCACGGATTCCGCTGCCTGCTCCACGAAAAGCCCTTCGCTGGCATCAACGGTTCGGGCAAACACAACAATTGGAGCCTCACCACCGACACGGGTGTTCTCCTCCACGCTCCTGGCAAGACGCCCGAGGATAACCTCCGCTTCATCACCTTCATCGTCGAGACGCTCATGGGTGTCTATCGCCACAACGGCCTCCTCAAAGCTTCCATCATGAGCGCCACCAACGCCCACCGACTGGGCGGCTGCGAGGCACCGCCTGCCATCATCTCCTCCTTCCTCGGCAGCCAACTCAGCGAACTCCTCGAGCGCGTGGCCAACTCGACCAAGGACGAACTCTTCACGCTCGAAGGCAAGCACGGCGTAAGGCTGGACATTCCCCAGATTCCCGAACTGATGATTGACAATACCGACCGCAACCGCACCTCGCCCTTTGCCTTCACGGGCAACCGCTTTGAGTTTCGCGCAGTCGGCTCCAGCGCCAACTGCTCCAGCGCACTCATCGCCCTCAACACGGCCGTGGCCGAAGCACTCACCGACTTCAAGGAGCGCGTGGACCTGCTCATCCACGAAAAGGGCGAGAGCCAACTCAGTGCCATCCTCGACATCCTGCGCGAAGACATTCGCACCATCGCGCCCCTCCTCTTCGACGGCAACGGCTACAGCGATGCCTGGCGCGAAGAGGCAGCCCGCCGCGGACTGGACTGCGAAACGAGTTGCCCCATCATCTTCGACCGCTACCTCGACGAGGCGAGCATCAAGATGTTTGAACGCATGCACGTCATGAACCGCCACGAACTCGCAGCGCGCAACGAAATCAAATGGGAAACATACTTCAAGAAGGTGCAAATCGAAGCCCGCGTGCTCGGCGACCTCTGCCTCAACCACATCATCCCCGTAGCCACGCGCTACCAGAGCGTATTGGCCGACAACGTACACAAGATTCGCTGCGCCTTCTCTTCGCCCGAACGCGTCGAAGCCCTCACGAGTTACAACATCAACCTGATTGAGCAAATCAATTTCCACACCGACTTCATCGCCAAGGCTGTGGATGAAATGGTGGAACAGCGCAAGCAGGCCAACCGCATCACCTCTATCCGCGAGCGAGCCATCGCCTACCACGACCTAGTAGCCCCCTACCTCGAACAAATCCGCTACCACTGCGACGAGCTAGAACTCATCGTAGAAGACGATATGTGGACGCTACCCAAATACCGCGAACTCCTCTTCATCCGATAATAGTCCCACACCCTGAAAGCAGAGGCCGCACTCCTATTTGAGCACGGCCTCTGCTATAAATTTGTTATTAGCGCACCAGTTCCTCCGATATGATTGCACCCCAAATTGCTTATTCCGACCGCGAAGAGCGTTTCGCCTTTGTCCGCGAGCGTTTTCGCTGCAAGGCCCCTGCCTGCGGGGGATGCGGATGTTGCCGTATGCCTGGCGGCCAGCCTGCCATCGAGTTCTTCGACGACTATATCGAGGGGCGGAAGGAATTTGCAGCCGTGGCTGCGCGGCTTTGGCAATAAGAATGAGTTTGTTGCTGCGCTTGGGAGCGCACGGCGGTTGCCACGATGTGTTTTCCCGATTGTGATGATTCTGACCCCTAAGAATACGTATGAAATTTCCCCTTGTTCTTTTTGATTTAGATGGTGTATTGATTCACACCGAGCCGGCCTACACCGCCTTTTGGGCAGAGATTGGCCGCGAATACTTCCCCGAGAATCCCGACTTTGCGCCCGCCATCAAGGGCCACTCGCTCACGGACATCCTCCACACCTATTTCAATGGCGAAGGCCCGCTGGCCGACGAGGTGGTGGCGCAACTGAGTGCCTTCCAGCGACAGATGGATTTCCCGCTGATACCTGGAGCATTGGAGTTTGTTCAACAACTGCGGGTGCAGGGCGTGCGGACGGCCGTTGTGACCAGTTCGGACCGCGAGAAGATGGAGCGGCTGTACGAAGCCAGTCCCTCCTTCCCCACCCTCTTTGACCGCATCTTCACGGCCGAGGACGCAGGCCGCTCCAAGCCTGCTCCCGACTGCTATCTGCGGGCTGCCGCGGCCTTCGGACTGGAGGCCAGTGCGTGTGCCGTCTTCGAGGATTCGCCCAGCGGTCTGGCGGCTGCGCGCAGTTCGGGTGCCAGGGTCTATGGCGTGGCCACTGGCCTGTCGCCCGAGGAGATACGTCCCCTGTGCGACGAGGTGGTGGAGCGATTCGAGGCTGTGGTACTTGACTAGGCAACGCCCAGGAGCTCTATCTCGAAGATAAGCGTAGAACCGCCAGGGATGCCAGGCTGCGAGAACTTGCCGTAGCCCATCTCAGAGGGAATATACACCTCCCATCGGTCACCCACGTGCATCGCTTGCATGGCGACAATCCATCCCTCGATGAGGTCGCAAAGACGAATGGCCAAGGGCACGCCCCCGCGGCTCGTGTCAAACTCCTTGCCATCAATGGTGCGGCCCGTGTAATGGGCGGTGACGATACTGCGCGGCGTGGGTTGCGGTCCATCGGTCCGCCCCGTGCCCAGCACTTTATAATAAACACCTTTGGGAAGCGGATGTACGTCCGCTTCCTTTGCTTTTTGGGCCAACCATTCCTTGTTGGCCTGTATGTATTCTCGTTTATTCATAGGAGGTTAGAAGATTTTGGATGACGCAGTTCGCGAAGCAAGTGGCGAAGGGCGGCAAGGGGATGATAGAGCAACATGCGCGGCCCAGCCCATCGCATGACCTCACGTATGCGCTCTTTCATCTGCGGCCGATAACAGTGGACGGGGCATTGCTGGCAGGTGGGTTTGTTCGCTCCGAAGCTGCAGCGGTCCAAACGGCTATGGGCATAGAGCAGGAGTTCCTCACACTGAGGACAGAGGCGCGCATGCCCCTCCCGTCGTCGGCAATACAAACGTATCATCTGCTCGACCACGGCTTTTTCTTCTTGTATGCGTTTGCTCTGTTTCACGATTGGGTAGAGGTTATCTAATAGCGAATGTGAGTTCGATGTATTCCCGTTTGCCGTCAATGTACTCAGCAAAGACCTCAGTTTCGCAGCGTCCCCGAAGCACGTGACACTTGCCGCACAACTCGCAATTGTGCATACATTGCCACTCGCTTCGGACAAAGGCGAGGCGTTCTTCGCGGGTGGAGGAGGCGATGGGCGGGGCTGTCATGGGAGAGGAGGTAGGTTGTATAAATCAGCATCAAGGGAAATTACCTTAGTATGGCATTCATTGCGGTTTCAAACACATTAGGGAATGATACTTATGCTTGTAGAAATTGTATATCGGTATCACTTTCGTACTGCAATTTACCAATTTATCCCAGTTCGTCCTTTCCAGTTGGTGCTAAAACAAATGTTTATCTGTACTTTTTCTTCTGCACATCCACAGCACCGTTATTATAGGTGTTACGCTGTATTTGTATGCCTCTGCGTGGCGATTGGCTGCGCATGCCACTTGGCAGATTGTAGTCTCTACGAACCACAGTGCCATTGGTATTGGCTGATTTATTGTTTCTAACAGAGGTTTCAGTACCATTTACCTGACAGGGAGTCTGATACATA
>CAMBWV010000166.1 GCA_945871755.1 uncultured Bacteroidales bacterium | reverse complement strand
AGCAAGGTGCGGTACTTTCACGTTACTCCATGGCCTTGCAATGAGAACGAACACCATACTCACACGCCCTCAAGCAACGTGCGGTACATTTCTCACCTCGGAGTACTCACTCCGTCGTAAAAAATGCCAGCTCCGATTTTCACAAACAGGGGCTGGCTTTACAAACTATGAAAAAACTGTATCTTTAACTAACGCTCTTACTTGGATTTGGGATGTAGAGGCATCTTTCTGTCATTTCGACATTGCAAAAGTACAGATTACCTACAAACGTACCAAATGATTTCTGGGAAAAAATGCGAATCTACCCTTCTTTTCAGCGAATCCAGCTCTTCATGCTGGTAAAAGCAGGTTTCCTTGTGTGCATATCCGTTAGGAGAAGCCCTCAATGAAATGGAGGAACAGGCTCGCAGCTGAAGTACAGGCAAGGAGCCTAGCCAAAAAAATAGGGAAAAACCTCGCTACTCCGCCCCCTTTTTGCTAACTTTGTGCCCAAATATAATTACACATCAACCCCACGATATGATTCTATTCTTCAAGACACCGCAGCAGAGCGTCATCGCTACACAGGTAGATCATGCGCTCTCCACAGAAGAAGTACAGGAACTTTGCTGGCTTTATGGCGAGGCACAACTCCTTGAGGGCGAAAGCCTCGAGGGCAGTTTCGTTGGCCCCCGCCGTGAGATGATTACCCCCTGGAGTACGAATGCCGTTGAGATTACACAGAACATGAATCTCCACGGCATTTCGCGTATCGAAGAGTACTTCCCCACGACAGCCGCAAGCGACGATGAGGGCGCTTTCGACCCCATGTTGCAACGCCGCTACGAGGGACTCGACCAGGATATTTTCACCGTGAATATCCAGCCCGCACCCATCGTTTATATTGACGACCTCGAGACCTACAACGAGCAGGAGGGTCTAGCCCTCTCGCCCGAGGAAATCGAGTACCTGCACAAGGTGGAAGGACAACTGGGCCGGAAGCTGACCGACTCGGAGGTGTTCGGCTTCGCACAAATCAACTCGGAGCACTGCCGCCACAAGATTTTCGGCGGTACGTTCATCATCGACGGCGAAGAGAAGCCCTCCAGTCTCTTTGCGATGATCAAGAAGACCACGGCGGAGAATCCCCACAAGATTCTCTCGGCCTACAAGGACAATGTGGCCTTCTCCGCTGGTCCTACCATTGAGCAATTTGCACCTGCCGACCACTCCACGAGCGACTACTTCCAGGTGAAGGACATTGAATCGGTCATCTCGCTCAAGGCCGAAACACACAATTTCCCCACCACCGTGGAACCCTTCAATGGTGCCTCCACGGGTACAGGCGGTGAGATACGCGACCGTATGGGCGGCGGCGTGGGTTCGTGGCCCATCGCCGGTACGGCCGTCTATATGACCGCCGAGCGCCACAAGGACGACGCTGCGGCTGCCGCTCGCAAGGGCGAGAGCCACATTGCCGAACGCCCTTGGCTGTATCAGACACCCGAGCAGATTCTCATCAAAGCCTCGAATGGCGCCAGCGACTTCGGCAACAAGTTTGGCCAGCCCCTCATTACGGGTTCGGTACTTACGTTCGAGCACCAAGAGAACGGCGAGCAGTATGCCTACGACAAGGTCATCATGCTGGCTGGCGGTGTGGGCTACGGCACACAGCGCGACTGTCTGAAGGGCGAGCCGAAGAAGGGCAACAAGGTGGTGGTGGTCGGTGGCGACAACTATCGCATCGGCCTCGGCGGCGGTAGCGTGTCGTCGGTAGAGACGGGTCGCTACAGCAGCGGCATTGAGCTCAACGCCGTGCAGCGCGCCAACCCCGAAATGCAGAAGCGCGCCAACAACCTCGTGCGCGCCCTCTGCGAAGAAGAGGTCAACCCCGTTGTGAGCATCCACGACCACGGTAGCGCAGGCCATGTCAACTGCCTGAGCGAGCTGGTGGAGGAATGCGGCGGACTGATCGACATGAGCAAGCTCCCCATCGGCGACCCCACACTCTCGGCCAAGGAAATCATTGCCAATGAGAGCCAGGAGCGCATGGGCCTGCTCATTCAGGAAGAACACATTGAGCACGTGCGCCGCATTGCCGAGCGCGAACGTGCCCCGCTATACGTGGTGGGCGAAACGACGGGCGATGCCCACTTCGCCTTCCAGCAGGCTGACGGACAGCGTCCCTTCGACCTGGACGTGGCCCAAATGTTTGGCCATTCGCCCAAGACAGTTATGGTGGACAAAACCGTGGAGCGCACCTATCGCAACCTGCCCTACGAAGACAGCCAATGCGATGCCTACGTGCGCGGCGTGCTGGGCCTGGAAGCTGTGGCCTGCAAGGACTGGTTGACCAACAAGGTAGATCGCTCCGTGACGGGTAAGGTGGCGCACCAGCAGACGCAGGGCGAACTCCAGTTGCCCCTGGCCGACTGTGGCGTCGTTGCCCTTGACTATCGCGGCCGCGCGGGTATTGCCACCGCCCTAGGTCACGCACCGCAGGCTGGACTGGCCGACCCCGCCGCTGGCTCGCAGTTGGCCGTGGCCGAGAGCCTCACGAACCTCGTCTGGGCTCCCTTGGCCGAAGGTCTGGACAGCGTAAGTTTGTCCGCCAACTGGATGTGGCCCTGCCGCGCTCAGGAGGGCGAGGATGCCCGTCTGTATGCCGCCGTCGAAGCGCTCAGCGACTTCTGCATCGGTATTGGTGTGAACGTGCCCACGGGTAAGGACTCCCTCTCGATGACGCAGAAATATCCCGACGGCAGCAAGGTGATTTCGCCGGGAACAGTCATCGTCAGCTCGGGCGGTGAGGTGAGCGACATCCGCCGCGTGGTGGGTCCCGTGATTCAGCAGAACGTGAAGGGCGGCAGCTCCATCTACCACATTGACTTCTCCATGGACGAGCTCCGTCTGGGCGGCTCCGCGCTGGCTCAGTACATGGGCTACGTGGGTAGCGACGTGCCCCACGTGACCGATACGGACTACTTCCGCGATGCCTTCGCCGCCGTGCAGGAGTGCGTCAGCAAGGGCCTGCTCTTGGCTGGCCACGACATTTCGGCGGGTGGTATGGTCACCGCTCTGCTGGAAATGTGCTTCGCCAATACGAAGGGTGGCCTCGCCATCGACTTGAACAACTTCAACGGCAGCGATTTGACGCTCACACTCTTTGCCGAAAATCCTGCGGTGCTCGTGCAGGTGGCCGACAATCATCAAGAGGAATTCCTGGCTGTGCTGGAGAAGTACGGCGTGGCTTCTTGCAAGATTGGACATCCCGTGGACGAGCGCACCATTACGATTGCGAAAGACCAGCGCACGCTGTCGCTCAACATCGACGAGATGCGCGACATCTGGTACCAGACATCCTACGAACTGGACCAGAAGCAGTCCTTCCACGGTCAGGCTGCCGAACGCTTCAAGAACTACAAGCAGCAGCCCATCCGCCTCAACCTGCCCGCCCACTTTGACGGCCGCTTCGCCAGCCTTGGCGTTGACCCCGACCGCCGCACACCTAGCGGTGTCCGTGCCGCCATCATCCGCGAGAAAGGTACGAACGGCGAACGCGAAATGGCGTACGCCCTCTATCTGGCAGGCTTCGACGTGAAGGATGTGACGATGACCGACCTCATTACGGGCCGCGAAACGCTCGACGAAGTCAATATGATCGTCTTCTGTGGCGGTTTCTCGAACAGCGACGTGCTCGGTTCGGCCAAGGGTTGGGCAGGCGCATTCCTCTACAACCCCAAGGCGAAGGCCGCCCTCGAACGTTTCTACGCCCGCAAGGACACCCTGTCGCTCGGTGTCTGCAACGGATGCCAGCTGATGGTGGAACTCGGCCTTGTCAATCCCGACCACACCGACCGCGCTAAGATGCTGCACAACGTAAGTCATAAGTTCGAGAGTGCTTTCCTTGGCGTACACGTTCCGCAGAACGAGAGCGTGATGTTTGGCAGCCTGAGCCAGTCGGACCTCGGCATTTGGGTGGCCCACGGTGAAGGACGTTTCCATCTGCCGATGCCCATCGAGAACTACAATGTCGTCCTCCAGTACGCCTACGAGGGTTATCCGGGCAATCCCAACGGCTCGGACTACAACG
>CAMBWV010000165.1 GCA_945871755.1 uncultured Bacteroidales bacterium | reverse complement strand
TCTATGAAGACAGCCTTCGCGTTACCAGTCCGTGCGGTTGCGGATGAACAACTCCTCGAAGGCTTGGATGCTCATGGGATGTGTTTCGGCGAAGGTGTCGATGTGGCGCATGCGCTTCTCTGCCAGGATTTCGTCAACGGCAATGAGGATGCCTGTTTCCTCCACCTCGCCAAACTCGTGGTTGATGGCGGTGCCGAAACTGCGCATGGTGGGGCTCAGACCCATATAGGCGTTGACGAGGGGCGGGATGTTGAAACCTAGTTTGCGCACTTCGGCGTTGAGGATGCGATAGTCGGCGCGGAAGTCGTCCTCTACGAAGAGGGCGGCCAGTTCCTCCGCTGGCGTATCAAGTTGCAGGGGCTCGTTGGCCACGACCAAGCGGTCGGGGTCGCCGAAGTGTTTGTTCAGAAAATAGAGAATCATGTCGCGGGCCTGGCGGTTGAAACTGGGATACATGGTCATCTTGCCGAAGAAATACTTCAAGCCGGGAATGACAACGGTCAGCGCGCCCAGGCCGTCCCAGAGGTTGTCGAGGGCGAAAAGGCTCTTGGCCAGTTTGCGCGTACTCTGGTATTCGAGGGTGACGAAGGAGCGGCCCAGTTCCACAGTATCGCGCAGGTATTCGTTGATGAACTTTTCGGAGAAATGGAACATGTGGCCCGTAGCCAAATGGGGCTGTCCGTCGGGGCGAAACTGCATCTCGCGGCCCGGCAGGAAGCGGTAGCCGCCTAGGATTTGCTCGTCCTCGGGACACCAGACAATGAGCTGGTAGTAGGGATGCTCGCACGTGTCGAACTCGTCGAGGTCGAGCGCAAGGCCCGTACCGCCACCGGCTGCACGGAAGGCTATCTCGCGCAGGCGGCCTATCTCGCGCACCACGTTGGGTGCCTCGTGATAAGTGAGAACGTAGATTTCGTTGCCAGCCTTGTTGGTGGACCGCAAACGGCGCTCGGGCGTCAGTTCGGCCTTGAGAAGTTCGCGGGATACGGGAGGGATGATTGGTTCCATCATTGGATGCTATAATAAGTATGGTAGAATACAGGTAGGTGCTATAGTCAGGGCTTCAGTTGATAGACTATGTCCTGCACGTAGGCGGCCCACTGAGCGGGCGTGCGACTGCGGTCGAAGGTTTGCCAAGGGATGGGCCGACCGATATGCACCTCGAAGGTTTTGTGCTGATTCTTGAAGAGTTCGTCCACCAGGTAGAGCATGGCCAGATTGAACTTCAGGCCGAGCATCTTGCACACATTGGCAATCGTGTAGAACTTATTGGAATTGCGGCCGCTGAAATAGATGGGCACCACGTCGCGCTGGTGCTGCACGCTCTTCGTGATGAAGGCTTTGTTCCAGGGCAGGTCGCGAATCACTCCGTGCCGACGGCGCGAACAGAGACCCGCGGGGAACATCAGGATATGTTTGTCGCTCGAGAAACCAGCCTCGACCATGGCGGGAAACTGTCTGCTCTGCTTGCCTGTCTTGTTGATGGGGATGCAGAGGGGAGCCAGACCAGGCAGGAACATCAGCAGGTCGTTGACGAGGTACTTGATGCGGCCTTCGTAGTGCGTACCGAGCACGTAGCCCAGCGCCACACCGTCCTGTCCGCCCAAGGGGTGGTTGCTCACGAAGGTGAAGCGGCTGCCGTCGGCATCTGAGGGCAGGTTCTCCAGTCCCTTAACTTCCACCTTCGTATCAAGAAAGTCAAGGACGGCCTTTAGCCAAGGAACACCCTCTTGGTCGCCGGCCTTTTGCAGGAAGTCGTTGACCTGATCCTGATGGAGGCGGCGCTTGAGCCATGAAACGACGAAACGCGGAATGCGCTTGGCCTTTTCACCAGCCTTGGAGCGCAATATTTCGTCCACATCTATTTGGAAAGGGGCTTTCTCTGCTTGCATGATTGGTTGATTTCCTAGTTGGAGATATACAGATTATTTCCGCTGGCGGACACGTGGTAGCGGAAGAGGCGGCGACCCTGGTCGCCACCCACGACTATGCCACTGTTGTTAAGGTCGTACGTGCGGCCGCAACGGCTGCAAGTGGCGCGACCCTGCGCATCTATCGTCAGCGAGCGCTGGATGCTGGCGGTGGTGAAGCATTCGGGACACACGAGGTCGAAGGCCATGACGGGAAACTGCCCATTGAAATCGGGGATATTGGGGGTGCCGACAATGAATCCCGCGATACATTCTGGCCTGCCGTAGTTGTCGGCTGCCGTGGGGCGGTGCGTGTAACTGGTGCGCCCATCGTTGAGCAGGAAGTGGTAGTTGCCATTCGGGAAGTTGATGGCGCACCACATCCCTGGGTTGCGCGTGGCCGTGAGCAGGGGCGGCGTGGTCTCCACGTAGGTATAGCGGAAGAAGGCGCGGTAACTGCTGTACAGATGGTCGCTCTCGTCGTCGCAGGCAACAAGGAGCAGCGTCCAGAGGGGCAGGAGCAGGAGAATACGTCGCATAGCGGGGAATTGGGGAAGGGTCATGAAGCGGTGCGAAGGGGCAAAGCGGCAGGCGCGGAAGGCAGATAACCATTTTCAGGTCCGACTTTTCCGTTTTTGCAAGGGGGATTGCCAGCGACCAGCGGGCGGCGGTCGCTGGCCACATCCCTGAGAAAAACGGGAAGAGCCCTCGCCCGAACGGGATGGACCTTTGCCGAATCGAAAACTGCCGAGGGCGAATCAAGCGTTGCGGCTGACCATATTGCAGCCCGCTGATGGTCTATTGCAAAGAAGGCTATTCCTAAATATATAGATGTATAGAACGTTGTACTCACACCTTGCAAGCAAGGTGCGGTACATTTCTCACCAATGCAACGGGGCGACAGCGAGCGGGCTGTGGGTCCTACGCTTCCTCCAAGCGCACCAGCACCTTGGCGGCGGCATTGCGCAGGTGCATATTCCCGCCTGCCACGGCCGTCTGGGCCTGGTCGAGGAGTTCTTGGCGGTCGCGCGGTGCGGGCTCCATGCCTTGCGCCATCAAGCGGCCGAGGAGCAACCAACCGCAGAGCTGGAACATCTCCTCCTCGCGCGCCACCCATTCGAAGGCAACGGCAGAGGCGTAGGGCAAACGGCTAAAGAGGTGGAGCACGGTGAAGGCGGCCTCTTCTGGGAAGCGCATCTGTTCCACCCACACCTCGGCCAGATCGGCGGGAAAGGCTTCGGCGGGCTGCAAGAGGCCAGCCAGGAGGCGACACTCGCGGATATTCTCCTTCCACAAAGCACCTGCGAGAGCGGAGGTATGGGGAAGTTCGGCGGCAAATTCGCAGAGGCGCGGCACTTCTACACCGAAGTTGACTTTGTACGTCAGTCCCTTCTCGCGCATGGACTGGCTGACAACGCCATTCATCATGCCGCGCAACGACTGCTTGATGTAGCGCAACTGGTCGGCCAGTTCGGTGGGGCAACCCGTCTGTTGGTTTTCTGTCATAGGGCGAGGGAGAAGCGATTAGCGGATGAAGGTTTCTACACAGGAGAAGCGGGTGATGCCCTGCGGCTCGATGGTGAGCGCAGCATTGGCAGCGGGCAGCAGGAGGCTCTCGCCAGCCTGGAGGATCACCTCGTTGCCTTCGGCGTCGGTGAGTTTGGCCTCGCCTTCATAGGCTATCAGGATGACAAACGAGTCGATGGCGGCGTAGTCCACCTGCATCGTCTGCTCGGTGCGGATGAGGCGGGTGGTAAACTGCGGACATTCCACCATCAGCGAAGCCTCGCCGAGGCGGGCGGAGTAGTGCGTGCGATAGTCGGCCTCGGCCTTGAAGTTGAGTGCCTGACGCGCCTGCTCCACATGGAGTTCGCGGCGGTTGCCGAGGTCGTCGGTGCGGTTAAAGTCATAGACGCGGAAGGTGTCGTTGCTGCTCTGCTGGATTTCGATGAGGAAGTTGCCCGCGCCAATGCTGTGGATGCGGCCTGCGGGGATGAAGAAGCAGTCGCCCACGTGGGTGGTGTGGTAAGCCAGGTGCTCTTCGATGCTGCCGTCCTCCACGCCCTGTGTGTAGGCATCGGCCGAATAGTCGTGGGCAAAGCCCGAGCAGAGCCTTGCGCCTTCGTGCGTGCCGATGATATACCACATCTCGGTCTTGCCAAAGG
>CAMBWV010000164.1 GCA_945871755.1 uncultured Bacteroidales bacterium | reverse complement strand
GGTGCGAGAGGCGGAAAGACATCCAAGCCAAATAGAAACACCAACCAACCTTTGAGACTAATTTATAGAACCTACCTAATATATATGCGTCTTCTCATCTTCCTCCTCTTGATAATATTGCTCCCCTTCCCCAGCCGCGGTCAGGATGAACAGGCGCAGACGCATCCGTATGAGCATCTCAATATCCTTTGTATTGGCAATAGTTTCAGCATGGACGCTACGCTGTGTCTGCCACAACTGCTTGTGGATATGGGCGTGCCCAATTCAAAATTATGTGTGTATTGTGCCATGTACGCTGGGGCTTCGCTGGATTATTGGTGGGACCATTGTTCGCAAGGTGATACGATTAAGTATTTATATCGAATGAGCGCGATAAAATTGGAGGATCGCACATGGACCATTAACGAACTGCTGCATCAGCCTTGGGATGTCGTGATTCTGCAACAGGCTTCCGTCTATTCGGACCAACTGGAAACGTATCGCCCTTACCTGAAGGATATGGTGGAGATGGTGCGGCGCGAATCGGCCAATCCTGATGTGACGATAGCTTTCCAAATGACATGGTCAAAGCATCCCACCGCTCGCACAGGGCCCTATGGGCTGGAAGGTTGGCGAGGCATTGCAAAGACCGTGCGGCAGATGTGCGAGGAAGTAGGCATTACGACCATTATCCCCACGGGCACCATCCTGCAGAATATGCGGAGCACCCAGTTGAATACGCCCCTGCTCATCACGCGCGATGCCTTCCACCTGGCCTATGGCATCGGACAATATGCCGCAGCACTATCTTTCTACGAATCAATCTGCCGCCCGATTACTGGTAAGTCGGCTTTGGGCATTCCTCCATCGGCGGCCATGCGAGCTATTCACGCGAAAGATGAAGGATTCATCCCCATCACGGACGATAACTACAAGATTATTCACCGCTGTGTCAAGGCCGCGATGGACCATCCCTTTGAACTGATGGAGGATGTGGACGCCATAGAGTCTCCTCTTGTCTCTTCGCCCCATCCTTCCATCTTCGACCTGAGCGGCCGCCCACTGCGGGAACCGCAGCCAGGCCTTCAAATCATAGGTGGCAAGAAGGTGTTCCTTCGCAACCCTCGCGGTGGACGTGCTCCTTCTTTTCGATAGATTCCCCTAGTTATTGTTTAGATATGCGTCTTCTGTTTCTTCTTCTAGTCTGCTTGTTTTCCTCCCCCAGCCAAGGGCAGGAAGGACAGGTGCGGACGCTGCGGGACGAGCATCTCAATGTTCTGTTTATAGGCAATAGTTTCAGCCTGGACGCTGCAGCCTATCTGCCTCGCTTGCTCGTGGATATGGGTGTGCGGCAGGGAGAGTATAGTGTTTATTGCGCCGCTCACGCTGGGGCTTCGTTGGAATATTGGTGGAATGTTTATGCGCGGGACGAGGAAATTGAAGGCATTTATCACATGGGCGGAACCGCGCTGGAGAATCGCGCATGGACGCTTGCCGAACTGCTTCACGAGCCTTGGGATGTTGTGGTGGTGCAACAAGCTTCGGCGCTGTCGAATCAAATCAGAAGTTATCGCCCCTACCTGCAAAATATGGTGGACATGATTCGCCGCGAATCGCCCCAGCCAGACGTGGCCATCGCCTTCCAACTGACGTGGTCGAAATACTTTACCGCCGACACGGGCCCTTACGGCACGAATGGTTGGCGCAGTATTGTGGAAACCGTTCGGCGGATTTGCAGTGAGGTGGGTATCACCACGATTATCCCCTCGGGCACAGCCATTCAGAACTTGCGGCGCACCGACATGAATACACCTTTGTATCTGACCCGCGATGCCACCCATCTGGCCCGCGGTGTGCCACAATATGCCGTGGCCCTCGCTTGCTACGAAACGTTCTGCCTGCCCCTCACAGGTAAATCGGCCCTGGACATTCCGCCGACCGATGCGCTGAAAGGAATCTACGCCGACGAAGCGGACAGGGTGCCCATCACGAACGAGAACTTCTCACTGATTCACGAGTGTGTCCGCGCCGCTCTGGCCAATCCCTATGAGCTGATTGGCCCAGAGGCTTTCCCAAACCAACAAGGCGCACAGCGCAATCACGCTCCCCGACAGCGCAGTCCTATCTACGACATCCATGGTCGCCTGCTCCGCTACAAAGCGCCTGGCATCAACATTGTTGGCGGCAGGAAGGTGTTTACGCCTGCGCGTCCTTGAATAAAAATACTGGTTTCCTATCTTCTGCATCCGTTTCTCCCCAACCCTTTTTCACACAATAATCACACACGAATATGGTACCTATACAATATATAATAGAAGCCACGGACGTTTCCACGGCTTCTGAGCAGGCGCAAGCAGCACTGGAGGCTGGCCTGCGCTGGATTCATTTGAGAATGCTGAATGCGAGCGACGAGGAAGTCCTTCCCGTTGCCGAAGTTTTACGACAATTGTGCAGCGAACACGAGGCGACCTTCGTCATCGAGAACCATCTGGAGGTGGTCAAGGCGGTGAAAGCCGATGGCGCTTTCCTCTCTGCTGCCGATCTGCCAGTAGGCAAGGCACGCATGGAACTGGGCGAGGAGTTTCTCTTGGCCACCACCGCCCACGATATAGCGGACGTACGACGCTGGCGACGCGAGAGTGCCGATTATCTCTGGCTAGTTCCTGCGCCCGAGGCGGATGCCCTGACCGTTTATGCCGACACCCTGCGCCAGATGTACGAGGAGGATATTCCGACACCTGTTTGCGCCGTGATTCCTTCGTTCTCGGAGGCCGCAGCTCAGGAGATACTGGCCACGGGCGTGCGCGGCTTGGCACTGGCAGGGCCTTTGCCGAGCCTGGATATGGGGGCTTAGGCTGGCTTGGCTTTCGAGATTTTCTAGAAATTCTAGATTATCTAGAGATCCTAGAAAATCTAGAATTTCTAGAAAATCTAGATAATCAAGATTTTCTGAGATTAACTAATAAGACGGAGAGGCTGGTTCCCCAGCCTCTCCGTAAACTTTTAATCCAATTTGTGAATCACAAGGCCCGAGCGCAGTTTCGGCTCAAACCAAGTGGCCTTTGGCGGCATGATGTTGCCCGTGTCGGCAATATTCATAATCTGGTCCATAGATACGGGATAGAGGGCAAGGGCTAACTGCATCTCGCCGCTATCTACGCGACGCTTCAGTTCGCCCAGTCCGCGCAGACCGCCCACAAAGTCAATGCGCTTGTCGCTGCGCAAATCCTTGATGCCGAGCAGTTCGTCGAGAATAAGGCGCGAGGAAATATCCACGTCCAATACGCCAATGGGGTCGTTGGCATCGTAGGTGCCAGGCTTGGCCTTGAGGCTGTACCATTCGCCATCGAGGTAGAGGGAGAACTCGTGGATTTCCGTGGGGCGATATTCGGCTACAGCGCCCTTGGGCGTTACTTCAAAGTTGCGGGACAAGGCTTCCAGGAACGCAGCTTTCGTATGTCCATTGAGGTCCTTCACCACGCGGTTATAATCCAAGATGGTCAGTTGGTCGGCGGGGAAGCAAACGGCCATGTAGAAGTTGTATTCTTCGTCACCTGTGCGATGCGGGTCGGCAGCAGCACGTTCTGCACCTACGCGAGCCGCAGCTGCGGAGCGGTGATGGCCGTCGGCAATATAGAGCGCGTCCATCGCTGCAAACTCTTGGGTAATCGTGGTCTGGTCGGAAGCATCGGTGATAACCCACAACTGATGGCGGAATCCGTCGATGGGCGCCACGAAGTCGTACTCAGGTGCTTGGGCCGCGTATTTCTCAATGAGAGAAGCAAGGGTGGCATTCGGACGATAGGCGAGGAAGACGGGCTCGATGTTGGCATTCGTGCCGCGCACGTGTTTCATGCGGTCGTCTTCCTTGTCGCGACGCGTGAGTTCGTGCTTCTTGATGACGGCATTCATATAGTCGTCCACGTGTGCGCAGAGCACGATGCCGTATTGCGTCTTGCCGTTCATCGTCTGCGCATACAGGTAGTAGCACTCTTCGGCATCCTGCACGAGCCAGCCTTGCTCTTGGAAATGGGCAAACTGCTGGGCACCGCTTTCATAAACGCGCGGGTCGTATTCGCTGGTGCCTTCGGGGAAATTGATTTCGGGTTTGATGATATGATAGAGCGA
>CAMBWV010000163.1 GCA_945871755.1 uncultured Bacteroidales bacterium | reverse complement strand
GTTGGCCTCGTAGATGTAACCCTTGAAATAGTCGGCCGAGGTCTGCGTGGTAAAGATGAAGTTGCAGGCGTCGAGGGTGATGTCGTACCAGCGGGGCTGGAGCGGCGTGGCCTTCTGCATGGTGTTTTCGCCGACGACGAGGGCGATGGGCTTCTTGGGGCTTTCGCCGGGATTGAAGTCGCGCCAGATGACTTGCAGCTCGCGGCCCGTGAGGGCGGTCAGGGTGCGTACGTCGATGAGGAGCTTTTCGCCTTCGCTGACGGGCAGCTGTTCGGTATATTTTACGGCTACGTTGCCCGAGGTCACCTTGATATTGCTGGCATCAGCATCGCAGAAGTCTCTGCGGTAACTTACGCCCGAGGCCACCTTGCAGTCGCCGTCGTATTCATTGTCGATATTGGCCTGGATCGTCACCATGCCATCGGCGGGAACGGTAAATACGTACCAGTGGTGGCCAGGTGTGGCAGGGAGACTGGCTTTGCCGTCTTCAGCCAATACCTCTGCGAGGCCGCAGCTCTCGCCGTCGGTGAAGTCCTCCTCGCTGATGGTCAGGGTAGTGGCGCCGCTGAGGTTTTTCAGGTGGATATAGGCATTTGCGCCTCTCCAGGTTTCCGTGCGGATGCCGCCTTCTGCGTTGCTATATATATAATAAGGAGTAGCACCGTCCTCTTGGATGAGTTCAATCTCCACGTTGGGGTCTGCCGTGCTCACCTTCAGCCAGCCTTCGTTGCTGGCGGTGTAGGCGAAGTAGCGCTCGCTGCGTCCCTCGGCCACCGTGTTGTCGCCCAGTTCGCCTTCGAGGGGGTCTTCGATGCTTTCGCCGGGCAGGAGGTCGGTGATGCTAACGGTGAAGGGAATCTTGTTGTAGCCTTCCGTGCAATGCCAAACGAGTACGAACGACTGGTCGGCTTCTGCGTCGTACTGAATCTTCGAGGTGGACGTAGCCAGACAGGTGTAGTTGTCCGTGGCGTCGTAGAGGTTCATGTAGGAACCGCCAGGGAGTTCGCTTTCGGTGCTCACGGTCAGGAGCGCCTTCTTCTCCTTGGGCATATCGATGAGGTAATATACGTCGCCGTTGTGGTCGGGCGTGGTGTAGTTGCCAGCGGTGAGGGCGATGGGCATGTTGAAGTCGTCGCCTGCCTGCTTGCTTTCAAAGGTCAGGTCAAACTGTTGGTCGCTGCTCGTGGCCTCTTCCTTGACCACGCAAACGAGGTATTGCTTGTTGCCCAGCAGACGGGTGCGCAGGCCCAGATAGCCGTTGGTCTCGGCGGCGGGGTGGGTGTCGGAGGCGTTGCTATAGACAGCCACGCGGCCGCCGGGGAGCATGATTTCGCTCGCGCTCTGAATATGGAGGATGGTCTCCTCGGTGGTGACCACGCTATACCAATACGTACCCTTAGCAGCGGGGAGCACGTTGCCCGTAGCCTTACCTGTGTAGGGCGCATCGGGACTGGTGCCTTCGGCCTGCGTGGCTTCAAGGTCGAGGTGGGCCACCAGGGGGTTGTAGGCCTTACCGCTGAAGATGTAGGTCTTGCCAGCCTGCACGGGTGTCTTGGCCACGTAGTAATAGTCCGAGTTGGTGCTTTGCGAAAGGGGCGTTTCGGTGCCGCTGCAACCTTCGCGCACGGTCAGGCCAGAGATATTGGTGGTCATAATTAGGCTGAGCGTACCATTCTGCGCGGCGGTATATTCCAGATAAGAAGCATCGCCGCTACTCTTGTCCACATAGACAACGTGGTCGTGGCTCAGTTCGATAGCATTGTTGCACGAGCCGCCAGCGGTAATGTCCGAGGCCACCGTCTCAAAGTTGAAGGTGATGTTGCTCACCTTGTAGGCGTTCACTTGGATATAGGCAGACTTGCCGCGGGGCAGGAGGAAGTAGTTGATAGAGCCTCCTTCGGCCGTAATCTTGGCGTATTTTGTAGATGACGAACCATTCTCCGACACCGTGAACGTTTGGCCCGAAGCACCGCGACGGAGGATGAGCAACTCGTCGTGCTGGGACGAGGCCGTGTAGGTGTAATAGACATTCTTGTCGCCCGAACTGTTGGGGAAATCGTAGGAGATTTGTCCCGGCTGAATGGGCTGCGCGGTGTCCAGTGAGGTCTGTGCATACGACAGTCCCGTAAAGGCCGCCAGCGCAAGGCTGAGTAGAACTTTTTTCATGAGGAATGTTTGTTTTGGTTGGTTTACTGCCGACAAATGTACGAAAAAAATAAATAGCAGTGTCGGAATTGCTTGATTTTTCAGCGAAAGGGAAAAGTAAGGTGTTCGTTCTCATTGAAAACGCAATGTACCGCACGTTGCTCGCAACGTGTGGCTCCGAGGAGATGTTATTCCTTTATTATCATCAGTGAGAAAATCAAAAACCTACGGCATGAAGAAGGATAGGCGGTATATTTCGTAGGAAGTGTTTTTTCTGGTTTTTCTTTTCGTTTCCCCTTTATCCCAGTACACCCCAATGAGAACAAGCACCATTATCACACCCGAACCCTAAGAGCCTACCTATATATAATAAGGCGTGCGGAGCCAGTTTGACGGCAGAGGCTCAGGAGGAAGTTTAGGGAAAAAATCCCATTGTAACAGAAAATATACCCACAAAAATTTGTCGCTATTTGGGAAATGACTATCTTTGCTGCCAACTAAGGTTGCCAAAATTGGCAGTTTTGCTTACCCGCGCAACCCATCATTCGTATAAATGTCTAACATCTAATAACTTAAATTCTTAAACTCAAAACATTTACAACAATGGCAACTACAAATGCTACTGCACCCAAGGCTGGTGCTCCTAACGTAAAGAAACAAGCTCAGGGTTTCACCGGCATCAAGTCCGGTTTGTCTGTGATTATCGCTTGTGCCGTAGTGGCAGTATGTATCTACCTCTTCGGCTTCGGTCACGTATCCAACTTCAAGGGTGCTGACTCCGCAGGCATCATGTTTGCAATCCAGGCTGGTCCCGAGGTAACACTCAAGCCCGATGGTCTCGTTGGTACTGTTTACGAAGGCGGTTTCGTTGTACCTATCATCTGGACGCTGTTCTTCTCCGTTCTCGCTCTCTCTATCGAGCGCTTCTTCGCTATCCGCACCGCTTACGGTAAGGGTACGCTCGCTAAGTTCGTTGCCGACATCAAGGCAGCCCTCACCACTGGCGACCTCGTAAAGGCTCAGGCTATCTGCGACAAGCAGCGCGGTTCCGTTGCCAACGTAGTAGGCGCAACGCTGAAGAAGTATCGCGAAATGGAAGCCAACACCGTTCTGACGAAGGAACAGAAGATTCTCGCTATCCAGAAGGAGCTTGAAGAGGCTACCGCTCTCGAAATGCCTATGATGCAGGAAAACCTCCCCATCATCGGTACTATTGTAACCCTCGGTACGCTGACTGGTCTGTTCGGTACGGTGCTCGGTATGATCAAGTCGTTCTCCGCTATGTCTGCTGGCGATGGTGGTGCTGACTCCTCCGCTCTTGCAACTGGTATCTCTGAGGCACTTGTAAATACGGCTTCTGGTATCGCCACTGGTGCTCTCGCCGTTATCAGCTACAACTACTACACTAACAAGATTGACCGTCTGACCTTCAGCCTCGACGAAGTAGGATTCTCTATCGTACAGACCTTCTCTGCAACCCACTAATCATAATCAAGGTAAATAAGAAATGGGACGTTTTAAAGTTACAAAACAAGACACGTTCATCGACATGACGCCGATGAGCGACGTCATGGTCCTGCTGCTTACCTTCTTTATGCTTACGGCTACCTTCGTCAAGGAAGAGCCCGTCAAGGTGAACACACCTGGCTCCGTTTCAGAAATCAAGATTCCTGAAAAGAACCTCCTGACGATATTCGTTGAACAAAACGGTAAGGTCTTCATGTCGATGGATTCTCCTGGCAACATGATGAAACTCGCGGATGCAATGGTGGAGGGCGGTGCCCTTCAAATGAGCGATGCCGAAAAAGCTCAGTTCGCTCAGGTGCCCATGTTCGGCACACCCATCAGCACCGTGACCGGCTGGCTCAAGGCGGATGACAAAAACGGCATCCTCACCTCCGACCCCAAAGCTGGTATTCCCTGCGACAGTATCAACGATGAATTGGCCGTTTGGGTACAAGCAGCCC